>JBDTTK010000703.1:0-2804 GCA_039930685.1 Bryobacteraceae bacterium
GGGCTGCCGGTCGAAAGGTTGTACTGCGTCGGGTACGTTGTGGGATCCGCCGCGTTGAAGGGTTTGTCCGTCGCAAAGATGTACTGGCCGTTGTCATACACCTCAGTCAGAATGTTTCCGCGAGAAAACTGGAGTTGGGCGCCTGCCTTGATGGAGTGCGCTCCGGCGGCATGGAAGTTGTGGGTAAGCGCTTCCGATATGGATACCTTGTTCTCCAACCAGGTCGCGGGCGTCGACGTCGGCGTTCCGGTGATGCTGCTCGGACGGCGGATCTCCGGGCGCCCCGGCATATCCGGGATGTTGCCTGCATCGCGGCGCTGGAACTGAACGCGGAGTTCGTTGATGGTCGTCGGGCCGAGCAGTGTGGTGTCGCCGAAGATCACGTTATTGCTGGTTGATTTGCGCGTGAAGGAGTGATCCGGAAGGCTGATGCCGCCCACCGACTGGTTGCCCGTGGTGATCTTGTCGAAGTTGTAGTTCACCTGCAGCAGGTTCTTCTCGTTCAACTGGTGCGTGACCTTGCCGAACAAGAGGGTCTCGCGCGTGGGAATGGGCACATCGGCGGAGAGTCCTGGGGTTACGATGAACGTGATGTTGTCGTCTTCGAGCCGCTCGACCGACCCGAAGAAGAAGGTCTTGTCCTTCTTGATTGGTCCGCCGGCCGTTCCTCCGTATTGCTTACGTTCAAACGGTAGCTTTGAGGTGGAAAAGGTGTTGCGCGCGTCGAGGGCGTCTTCGCGGCCATAGTAAAACGCGCGGCCATGGAAGTCGTTGGTGCCGGAGCGTGTGATGACGTTCACCACGCCGCCGGACGAGCGTCCGAACTCAGGCAGGAACTGGTTCGTCAGAACCTGCACCTCGGCGATGGCGTCCTGGCTGTAGCGTGCCTGCCGGTAAGAGACGTACTCGGAGTCATTGTCCATGCCGTCGACTTTGAACGACGAACTCGTATAAGCCTGTCCGCTCATGCGGACCGTAGTCGAAGAGCCGGCCTGCCGTACGCCGGGAACGAGCGCCGCGAGCTGCGCGAAGTCGCGTCCGTTAAGCGGCAAGGAATCGATCGAGGCGGTGTTCACCGTCTTTCCGACCTGTGCCGATGAAATCTGAATCTGTGGCGCTTCTTCGGAGACGTTGACCGTCTCCTTGACGTCGGACATCGAGAGCGTGAAGTCGACTTCCACCTTGTCGCCGATTCCGAGCGTTAGCCGTTCCCGCTGCATCGGCTTGAACGTTGACGATTCGGTTCGCACCGAATACGGTCCGAGAGGCAAGGCAAATAGCGTGTACCGGCCATACTCGTCGGTGGTGCTAATGCGTTCGAATCCGGTGCCGAGATTCTTGCCGACCACCTTCACGCCCGCGACGGCGGACTTGGACGGGTCGGTCACGACTCCGGAAATCTCGGCGGTGACGACCTGTGCTTTCACCACGGAGAACGGCAGAAACGCAAGCAGAAGGAAAACGGACGAACAGAGAAGCCGGAACTTCATTCTAGAGACCTCCAGGATGTGGACTTTCGCGAAGCGACCGATTCCGGGACGACGCGATCCCGCAGGTTCCTCAGCGTCGTTATATGGTCGGTTCGGGCGGCGCTTGAAGTCTGTAGCCAGCGATGAAAGTTTTGTGAAAGATGCGTGAAGCGATCAGCGCGGCGTGGCGCCAAAACCCACGCGGGCAATCAGAGTTTTGAGGTCGCGATCGTCTCGAAGGCGATCCCATGCGGGATCCAGGCCGAGCACGACGAGCTGATTGGACCGGTCTTCGAAAGCCGACTCCAGCCATCGAAGGGTATTCTTGCGGTCACCGAGGCCCGCAAAAATCGTAGCGAAATAATAGGGCGAAACGTAACGTGTCTGCGATCGTGCAATGAGCGTATCGCGCAGTTCGATCGCTTCCTCCACCTCGCCCGCCATCGCCAGAGCATGGCTCAGTGCGGCGATCGTGACAGGCCGCCCGCCCGAGAGCGCCACCGCATTCCGCAGCGCCGCGATGCCCTGATCGTACATGCCGCTATAGACATAGGCGCGCCCCAGATAGACGAATCCCAGGTCGAATCCGGGCTCCGCCTCGACGGATTTCTCGAAGTGCGAAATCGCCTCCGGAAACTGCCGGGCGAAGTAGAGTGGCAGGCCCACCGTCGTGTTGATCATCGGCGACAGGGGATCGAGCTCCTGCGCCCGCCGCATCTCGGCGGAAGCCTCCGCGAACTTCCCCTGCGACATCAGAAACCAGGCGTAGAAATGGTGCGCCGTCGCATAATCAGGTCGCAATTCAATCGCCCGGCGATATTCCCGCTCGGCCCCTGGTGCGTCCCAATTCAAATACATGAGATAGTCGCCCAGTGAGGTGTGCGCTTCCGCCAGCGTCTCGTCGATCTCCAAAGCCTGCAGTGCGGCCGCGCGCGTCCGGGAGTAGGCCTCTTTCGGCGGCAAGTCGCTATAACCCCCGAGGACGCTGTACGAATCCGCGAGCCCAACATACGCGAGCGCGTAACTTGGATCAAGATTCACGGCCTCCTGGAAGCACCGGACGCTCTTTCGCAGGTCCGTTTCGGTACGCCGGTTCCAGTAGTAGCGGCCACGCAGGTATGCCTGATGCGCCTCCGTATTCGTCGTATGCCGCTGGCTCAGTTTCCGTGTCTCGTCGCCTGTGAGCTTGAGCATTAGCGTGCGGGTTACTTGCTGCGAGATCGAGTCCTCAACCGAAAAGATGTCGGTGAACGGATCGTCAAATTGCCCGGCCCAAAGCGTTGCGCCATCGGCCACCGCAACCAGTTGCACCGTAACCCGGACCCGGTCCTCGCT
>JBDTTK010000704.1:0-2800 GCA_039930685.1 Bryobacteraceae bacterium
ACCACGTCCAGAAAGAAGTCGCGTGCCCGCGGGTTCCAATACGTTGGATCGCTGGCCGGGCGCTCCTCGGCATCCTTGGTCCGCATGAGGCGGTAGTTGGTGTGCGTAGAAGTTCCCCAAAAGTCGTCGTCGAACTGCTTGGGCCGGAGATAGTTGTTGTCGAGATAGACGGGCCGGCGATACCAATCGCGTCGAACGTCGAAAACGCCGGCGCTCGTCGTCGCGCCATAAAAGTCGACGCAGTGGCCGCTCGTGTGGCAATCGGTCTCTTGTTTCCCGGAACCGTGTCCGATGCCACCCCAGACGATGGTAGTGGCGTTCCAGGTTTCAGAGAGCCAAGCGGCGAACCGGTACAAAACAATGGCAAAGGTCGGAGTCGGTTCGAAATAAGGCGTGGCTTGGGCGCCGATGGAACCAAAGGCCCCTTTATTCTTGCCAATCGCCTGCCGGAATGAGACGCCGGCCAACGAGGTGCGAATTTTTACCTGTCCGCCCGGGGTTGGAAATAGGACCTTGCCCGTTCGGTCCGTCCGAATCGGATCGATCAACTCGATCTTGCCGTCGGCCACGAGCGACAGAAACAGGTTGAATGCCTCGGTTTGCGTCATGTCGCGAACTGGTTTCACAAGGATCTGGCGGAGTACTAGGGCCAGGCCGTCGGTGAACGTCCGAAGCGCGAGTGTGGGGTCTGGAAACATGAATACGGCTCCTATCTGCTACCTGCGGAAAACGCAGCCCGTAAGTACATATGTCTCCACCAATTGCAGTGGCCCAGAAAAAACTTCCGGGCAAAACTTACAGGACCGGTAAAATCGCGACCTTAGGCGGAAGTACGTATGTCTCCTTGAAGTTCTTGGCCCATCGTTACTTACAGGACACGGGTACTTCGGTACTAAACGTGCTTCGATTGTGGCAATGTCTGCTTTCTCGACGACTCCATCGCCGATGGCGCCTGAGTTCTACGCGGGCGCCTTCCGCGAGGGTTTTCCAGTGACACAGCGCTTTCTCGTGTCGCGCGGAGCGCCCTCCGATCAAGCCGAAGAAATTGCACAAGCCGCATGGGTGAAAGGATGGGAACATCGCAATCAGCTGAAGGATCCGGCTCTCGTTCAGTGGTGGGTGAACAGTATCGCCCGAAACATGTTTTGGAGCCATTTCCGGCGCGCCACGCCGGAGCTTTTGACCGACCACGCCGGTAGTTACAGCATGGACCTGCATCCAATCGAGGCCCGGGACGCGATGCGCCACCTCACCGAACAGGAGCGGGCCCTGATGGAAGAGCATTATTTGAACGGTAAGACGGCCGAAGAGATCGGCCTGCGATTGGGTCTTGCCACAGCCAGTATCCGTGTCCGCCTTCTCCGCATCCGCAACGCGTTCCGTCGGCGGATCGCTCATTAGTTAGCAAGTTTCCGCAGCCGGCCCCCGCCTCGTCCGGCTGTTTGTTTTCGGTTTCCAGCGTCCTTTCGATCGCATTTGACGCAGGAATCCGCCCGGCCTTCCGGAGAACCTCCACCCTCTCCGGCAAGCAGACGCAGCCCCGACATTCATCCTACCGTTTGTAATAATCGGGGCTGCGATCCAGTCTTCAGTTGTGAATCGGGACATATGGGCCTGAAACGACAGGATTGGAGGCGCGGCCGTCCGCAAGGACGGCTACAGTAAACATGCTACTTGCGATACGAGAGGTCCCAACGGCTATGCCACCGCCAGCCGCGCGGCTTGCATCCGATGCGCCGCCCCACCTAGGTCGGCTCTTTGAAGATCATCACGGCATGGTATTCCGCACCGCCTACCGGGTAACCGGCAGTGCAAGCGACGCCGAAGATGTCCTGCAGACCGTTTTCCTGCGCCTGATGAAACGGACATCGGAATCCGCCGCCATCGACAAGCCCGAAAGCTATCTGCGCCGGGCCGCGGTCAATGCGGCGTTGGACGTGGTTCGCGCCCGGCGTGACTCCGATGCCGTATCCGTGGAAGACATGCCCTCGAGCGCGGCTTGCACCGAACTCCGCGAGCTACGTGATGAGTTACGGCGCGCCTTGGCGACCCTGCCGCCCAAGCTTGCCGAGGTGTTTGCGCTGCGCTTTTTTGAAGGGCATTCCAATCAGGAAATCGGAAAGATGCTGGGCATGAGCCAGGTGTTTGTCGCGGTCACGGTTCATCGCGCACGCCGCCAACTACAGAAATGGATTGAAGCGAACCGAACGGAGAAAGGCTGACCGTCATGAACAACCACGAATTCGATAACCTCCTTTCAGAGATCCGGAACGAACCGGTGAGCGACGCGATTGTCGCGCAGGCAGCGGACCGAGTCCGCGCCCAGATGGCCGCGGGTTCAAACGTCACCGTGATGCCGGTGAAGCTAAGCTCTTGCGCCGACTTTCAGGCGCTGATTCCGTCGTATTTGAACTTGCGCAGTGGGCTTCCGGAAGGGCGCGTCATGCTGCTCGAAGACCATATGCGGAGCTGTGTCGACTGCCGCCGGACGATGATGGTCGCGCGGGACGGAGAGTCGCCTCGAGTTGTGACGATGACGGCGCGACGAATCTCTCCGACGGTCCGCTGGACCATGGCGGCGGCCGCTGTTCTGACGCTCGGAATCGTGACTGGGCTCGCGACCGGCAAGTTGGAACCCACCGGTCCGCGGGCGACGGTGGCTTCGGTCGAGGGTACGCTCTACCGCTTCTCGGGGGGCCAGGCGTTGCCCGTGTCGATGGGCCAGGAATTGAACGAGCGCGACGAAGTGCGCACCGCCAAGGGTTCGCGCGCGGTCCTTCGGTTGACTGACGGCTCACTG
>JBDTTK010000705.1:0-2788 GCA_039930685.1 Bryobacteraceae bacterium
CCCTGGCCGCGGGGCAGCACCACGAGCGCGGCTGCTAGGGGCCCCATCGCCGAACCCGCATTTCCGCCGACTTGGAACAGCGACTGCGCCAGGCCATGCTGTCCACCGGAGGCGAGGCGCGCGACGCGCGACGATTCGGGATGGAACACGGCGGAGCCCAGTCCGACGAAGGCGGCGGCGACGAGCAACATCGGAAAGGTAGTGGCGGCCGCGAGCAGCAGCAATCCAGTCAGAGTGGAACCCATGCCGAAGGTGAGCGAATAGGGCTGTGGATTGCGATCCGTGTAGTAGCCGACTACGGGCTGGAGCAGCGAAGCGACGGACTGATATGTCAGCGTGATCAAGCCGATATGCGCAAAGTCGAGGTGATAAGAATCCTTGAGGATTGGATAGAGCGCTGGAATCAGCGACTGTACGAGATCGTTGAGCAGATGGCAGAAGCTGATCGCCGCGAGCACGCGGAACGCCGTAGCTTCGGCGTCCGTGGACGGTGGGATGAGTGGGACATTGGTCGCCGCCGACATGCGTTTTCCAGTGTAAAAGCAACCGTGGGCCGGCTATTTCCGGAACCCCACTTCGCCTTTCCACGCCTCGAGTGTATTGAAGACGATGGGACAGTAGCAGGCGCGATCGATAAACTGCCACATGCGCGCCTCGATCGATCCTTTGCCCCGTATGGTGTGGGGAAAGTGTTCGCAGGTCGCGGGACGGGCGTCATAGACGGTGCATTCGTTGCCCGAGAGGAACACGCAGCCGCCCTCGTCGGTCCGCTTGAGGATGACGCCCTCGTCTTCCGTTTCCATCGTGTAGTCGCGGTAGAACGTGCTCTCGGAAATGCGGAGGTACTTCATCAGCTTTTCGACGTCCCGCTCGATCAATTCCACGGTCGCGACGCGGCAGCAGTTGGCGCACACCGTACAGTCGATTTCGCGCTCAACTCCCTCCGCCAGCTTGCGAAATTTGCGGTCCGCGAAGCCGTGCGTCTTCAAATGGCGGCGGAACTTCTCATTCTCGCCCCGCATCTTTTCACCGAGCCGTTCAATCTGTACCAGATCCGTCAACATGGAGTATCTTTCCAGAGTACACGGCACCGTCCCTCCGACCTCGGAGTACAATCGAACATGCAGAATTCACGCCGCGGTTTTCTTCGCGCCGCTGCCTCCTGGGCAGCGATGGCGCAAGCATTAAAGGCGGCGCCGTCGTCTGCTGCCCCGCGAAACGAAGAGTATTGGAGCGTCGTGCGAAGGCAGTTCCCGCTCGACGAGAATCTGATCTACCTCAATACCGCAAACGTGGGTTCGTCTTCGCGGGCGGTGCTTGACAGGCACCAGGAATTCCTGCGTGATTTTCAGGCGAATCCGTCTTTCCAGAATCGCGAAAAGTACGAAGGGCTTCGCAGCGCGACGCGCGCCAAGCTGGGCAAGTTCCTGGGCGTCCAGGCGCAAGAGATCGCGTTCACGCGCAACACGAGCGAGGCGAGCAACATCATTGTCCACGGCCTCGATCTCAAGGCCGGCGATGAAGTTCTAATCACCAACCACAATCATCAATGCAACAAAGAGGCGTGGGAGATCCGCGCCCGGCGGGAAGGAATCGTCGTCAAGAAATTGCCGATCACGACGCCCGCGGCGAGCCGAGAATCGCTGATCGCGCAGTTCGAAGCGGCGATTACGCCCCGGACTCGCGTGATCGGGCTGACGCACGTCACGAACACGACCGGGTTGATGTTTCCGGTCCTGGAGATCGCGAAACTCGCCCGCGCGAAGAACATCTGGCTGCATCTGGACGGCGCGCAGACGTTTGGCCTGCTGGACATCCACTTGAAGAGCCTCGACGTGGATTCTTTCGCCGCGTCCACCCACAAATGGCTTATGGGCCCGCTTGAAGCGGGGATCCTGTACGTTCGCGAGGAACGGCTGAAAGAAGTCTGGCCCTCGATCGTGACCGCCGGGTGGTCCGACAATGCCAGCGGAGCCGCCAAACTCGAGAACTTCGGCCAGCGCGACGACCCGCGCCTGACGGCCATCGACGCCGCGATCGACTTCACGAATCTGATCGGCGTTGCCAACATCGAGTCGCGCGTGCGGTATCTGGCCACCCGGTTCAAGGAAAAGTGCCGCGCGATTCCGGGTTTGAAGTTACGCACCAACATGCAGCCGGAACTCTGCGGGGGCATCGTCAAGGTTTCGACCGGGGAGGAGAACGGCAAGCGCCACTACGACGCGCTTTACCGGGACCATCGGATCGCGACGTCGCTGACGCCAACCGGCGACGCGAGCGGAATCCGATTCTCGGCACACGTATACAATTCGATCCACGACATCGACCGCGCGGCCGACGCGTTGCAGCGGGTCGCGGGCTAACGCCAAACTGGAATCATGCCAGACCGCCTTTACCTGTCGTACACGCTTGCGAACTTTGGCCCGATGTCGATGGCGGATCATTTCGCCGTCCTGGTTTCTCAGTTTCCCGTTTCGCGGCTGGCGAAGGGCGAGTCCGTTTTGCGCGTATATCCCCTGAGCTTCGATCAGACGCCCATTCTGGAGCGGCCGTTTCTCGCTCCGGTCGACGACGAGGCTTTCCACGAGGCGGCTCGCGAGTTCGCACGTGACGACCACGCTCTCGAATTCGAGACGTTTTGGGATCTTTGGCAGCACGACGGAACCGATTGGCACGTTTTGCCGTCACGAGTCCGGCTGATCGGCTACGGACCAGAGTTTGAAACGACCGAAGCCGGCGAGCATCTGGCGATCGAGTTCGGACTGGAAGCGCAATTCCTGCCGGATCC
>JBDTTK010000706.1:0-2786 GCA_039930685.1 Bryobacteraceae bacterium
AGAATCGGTACGACGACCGGCGGTACGATCGCGGAAACAACCGCGGATACGAGCCGAATTATCGGTCGGGTTATGCGAGGCCCGGCTACAACCGCGGGTACTACGTGAGCCGCTTTCCGGGCCGCAGGTGGAGTTCCGGGGAAGATAGGGCTTTCCGTCTTTTCCTCGCGGAGCGGCGACTCGCTTACGTGGATTGGAATTACTTCGATCCGTATGACCAGGACGAGTATTGGGACTGGCGCGACGCGCACCCGGACCGTATTCTGTTCAGCATCGGATTCGGATTTGGCCGTTAAGCCAGTTCGCGGCTCGTAACAAACTCCGCGCGGAGGCTTCTTCAAGAAGCAGCCGTGCGGAGTTTTCGTTTTTAGCGGGCGCGAACAGTGTGGCGAGCCGTCCATGGCCGCACCGTTTTGAAGTAGGATTCGTCTAGCTCCCGTGTCTATCTTCGATCGCATCGCTTCACTAGGTCACGAGCAGGTGATCTTCTGTCAGGAGCCCGCTTCGCAGTACCGGGCAATCCTGTGCATTCACAGCACGCGACTCGGTCCGGCGATTGGGGGAACGCGAGTGCTCCGCTACGCCTCGGAAGAGGACGCGCTGGTGGATGCGCTGCGGCTTTCTCGCGCGATGACGTACAAGAACGCGGCTGCCGGCCTAGGGGTCGGCGGCGGAAAGGCCGTCATCCTCGCTCCGGAGGGCGACTTCGATCGCGAGAAGCTATTCCGGGCGCATGGACGCGCCATTGACCGCCTCGGTGGACGCTTCACTACGGGTGAGGACGTAGGCACCAGTCCGGCAGACATGGAATTCGTGGCGCTCGAGACGAAGTGGGTCGGCGGGCGTACCGGTCGCGCGGGCGGCGATCCTTCGCCGTGGACCGCCCTCGGCGTTTTCTGTGGAATGCAGGCGGCGGCGCATGCTCAGTGGGGCAGCCGCGATCTGCGGGGGCGGTCAGTCGCGATCCAGGGTCTCGGCAATGTCGGGATGGCGCTAGGGCAGCATCTTCATGAAGCAGGCGCGCGGTTGATTGTGGCGGACGTGAACGTGGACCGGGTCCGGAGGGCTCGCGAGGCTTGGGACGCGACTTCCGTGGAGCCAGACGCCGTTCTCGCGGCCGAAGCGGATATCCTCGCACCCTGCGCGTTAGGCGGAGTTCTCAATGACGAAAGCGTCCCCCGGATCCGCGCGCAAGTCGTCGCCGGCGCGGCGAACAATCAACTGCTCGACGACTGCCACGGCGCAATGCTGGCCGGGCGCGGCATCGTCTATGCGCCGGATTACATCATCAACGCAGGCGGTGTCTTGACCGCGGGCGTGGGACTGCATGGCTGGTCGCTCGCCGAGGTGGAGACCAAGGTCCGGGGAATCTTCGACACGGTTGGCGAGGTGCTCGCGCTCGCGCGGCGCGACGGCCTTCCTACGAACCAGGCGGCGGACCGGTTCGCGGAGATACGGCTGCAGCCGAGCGGTTCGTAAGGCGCGAGCCGGCGATCGATTCGAAGGCATCGGAAAAAAGTCATGGGCCGCCTGTACAAATCCAACCCCGGTTTCCGCAGTTAGAGGGCGACAGGAATTCACTGGCGGGTTACTGGACTACTATAGAGCCGCGGGTGGGGAGTCAAACAACGGAGGGGATCATGTGGAAGCGAATTGGATCGACGGCCGTGTTGCTGTGCGTCGCGAGTTTGCCGGTCTTGGCAACGGATGTCATCAACCAGGACCAGAAACCGTATCGCGTGAAGGTACAGGGAGAAGGAAAGCTGAGTATCTCGTTTCATAACGTGCGCGCGCGTGGATCGATGTACGGGGTATGCGGCTACGACTTCTGCACCTTCGAGATTCCGGGGAGCAAAGTGTCCGCGAAGCGAAACGGGCGGATCTTCATTCGCGGCGGCAAGCTACTGGTGCAATAGGTTCGACACCAGAGGACGGTGTCGCGGTGGACGTCTCGGCCACGCGGGTCAGGGCGTGACTTTGCGGGCGGTCACATAGATGTCGACGTGGTGCTGGCTGGCGGGGTCGTCAAAGGCGGACAGCAGAACGCGTTCGCTGAACGGGATGGTGGCGGCCGAGCGGAGTTGGCGGGAGTGCATCTGCGGAGGGAGCCCCTGACCACCGGGACGATTCCCCTCGGGCGCCAGATAGCTGCTCTCAATGGCGCAGTCGACGCGGACGCCGTGCTCGGCGTCACGCGGCGTGCATTCGACGATACTACCGAGCGCAACCGTATGGAGTTGCGGCTGATCGACCGGTCCCGACCAGTACGGCACCCGAACACTGGCGTTGATCTTCGCGGCTGAGTTCGCTTCGGAGATCATTTCGTACACGCGATGGATCGTCTGGGAAGCCGAAGTCTGCGCGTCCGCTTGCTCGACGAGTTCGATGTTGAGGCGATAGACAGTAGCGGCGGAGCGATCCTGCGCGGCAAGCAGCGCAGCACATACCAGCAGGAGCAGCGTAGGTCTCATGCACGATCTGACGCGGATCGGTCGCGAGGCGTGGAGATCAGTTGCACGCTGAATTCCTCGCTTCCTGCGGCCGGGCCGGATGCAAATTTTAACGCACCGCGCCAGATGGAGTGCTCTCGAGGAAGCTCCGGACGAGCCGAACCAGTTCGTCTTCGAACTCTGGCGTACCAAGGTATGGGGCCGTTTCGTGCGCCGCCGAAACGAGGACGCCGTTCACGGCGCGAGTCAGAACGAACACCCTGACCGGCGGGAGCGGCTCCCGCCGGTCGGGCAGGCAGCCAACGGATCCTGAATCTGAGCTTTGCTCATATACTC
>JBDTTK010000707.1:0-2786 GCA_039930685.1 Bryobacteraceae bacterium
CGCGATTCTGATCGAAGACGTTGGCGGCCACGTTCTTCCCAAAGTTCATCATCACTTCGTTATATAGGCCGAGGTACCAATCGCCGGGGTCGATCGCGCGGCCCTGGAGCGGGACGTTTGCCCGCAGTTGGTAGCGGTAGCGGTTCTCATGCCGCCACCGGTCGACCTTTAGTTGCCCGCCTGCTAGCAGGGTTTCACCCAAGAGACGTTGTTCCAGCCGATGCCTATGAAGTATCTCGATTAGACCGAGGGAATGCTTGAAAGCCACCTGCTGATAAAACCGATGTTCGGGAAAGGGCTGTGCGACCGGAAATTCCCCGTAGCGATGCGTGTTGATAAACCCGTAGCCCAGGGACAGGTAGACATTCGCATTCAGCGTGTAGTTGATGCCGGGGCGAAACATGGCCTGCTGCGGCACGACGGCAACGTCGTTCCTCCTCCACTGGCCTTCCAGGTGTAAGCGGAAAGGGCTCTGTTTAATGCGGTGATCACCGAAGTACATATACCAGCCGTTCGCATTGGTGGTCGTTTCGGCGGAGAGGGGGAGGCAAATGGCTACCAGGATGGCGATGACTAGGATGAGGCGGCTGGCTGGCATAATTAAGAATCTTACATCTTACCGTTGGACGAAGCATCTCGTCTATCCCGGGTCCGGGCCTGACCGCCGCCAAGGAGTTTGCGGTCAAGTCGGACGCGGGGCAGCATCCAATTACACGCAAGGCCGGTGCTTCGCTCGATGGCCGTAAAAATTGCCCGTCGCGTGCATCACCACCTTGACGAGGTGGTATATTTTCCGAGACTCACCCGTTATCATGGACCGTATGATCATTTCGATGAAACTGCACTCCTCGAAGGAACAGATCCAGCAGGTGTGCGAACGGATCGGCGACTTTGGGTACAAGATTCACGCCATCGAAGGGGAAGAGCGCGTGGTGATTGGCGTGGTCGGAGTCGGGGACGTCACGGCCTGCCTGGAATCGCTCGAGGCGCTACCCCAAGTGGAAAAAGCGGTCCGGATTTCGGCGCCCTACAAATTCGTAAGCAAGGAATTCCGGCCCGATAAGACACGGATCGATATTCTCGGAGCTATCGTCGGTGGCGATGAGTTTGTCGTCATGGCGGGTCCGTGCTCGGTCGAAAGCGAAAAGCAGATTCTGGAGACAGCGCACGCGGTAGCGGCGGCTGGCGCGAAGTTGTTGCGCGGAGGCGCGTTCAAGCCAAGGACGTCGCCGTACGACTTTCAGGGCATGGCGGAAGAAGGGCTGAAGTTGCTCGACAAGGCACGGCGGGAGACGGGGCTCGGAATCATCACCGAAGTGATGTCGGACCGCGATGTGGCTTTGGTCGCCGAGTACGCTGACGTCCTCCAGATCGGAGCGCGGAACATGCAGAATTTCGCGCTGCTCAAAGAGCTCGGAAGGTGTAAGCGTCCGGTGATGTTAAAACGCGGCTTGAGTTCGACCATTAAGGAACTGCTGATGTCGGCCGAATACATCGTCGCGCACGGCAATCCAAACGTCATGCTTTGCGAGCGCGGAATCCGGACGTTCGAAACAGCGACGCGGAACACCTGCGATCTGGTGGCGGTTCCGGTGTTGAACGAAATGACGCATTTGCCGGTGATCGTGGATCCGAGTCATGCGACGGGAAAGCGGTCGCTGGTGCCTGCGTTGTCACGCGCGGCGGTCGCGATCGGGGCGGACGGGCTGATTGTCGAAGTGCATCCGCATCCGGAAAAGGCGGTCAGCGACGGAGCGCAGTCGCTGCACGTTCCGGAGTTTGAAGCGATGATGCGGGAACTCGCTCCTTACGTCAACCTTTGGAAGGCAACGCGGGAGCCGGCGATGGCCGCCGTGTCCTAGCCTCAATCCAACCTGAAAAAAGAAAAGGGCGGCCAAGCGGAATGATATCCGCCGGCCGCCCTTATTTTTCTGTGAGGAACGTGCGCCTACGCCTTCTTCGCGGCGGCGTTGGCTTCCGCTTTGGCAGCGATCTCCGCCTTTAGCTCGCGCGTCTTCATGCGGCGGGCGATCTTCTTCTTGCGCAGGCGATGGAATCGCGAGGTGTCTCCACGAACAGCAGACATAGGGCTCCTTGAACAGTTCAAAAATTCTAAGAGAGGACTATTCAGGAAACCGGTCTTAGGGCAAGCGGCCTGAAAGAGAGAGGCGAGAAGCGCGAAGCTCCACCCATTAGGATACGCGATCTGCCGAGAAATCGCCAATCCGGGGGTTGCGCGCCTAGTCGGCAGCTTGAGGACTCACCATCTGGTCGAGATGGGATCGAGCGCCTGAAGGACCCCGGCGCTCGCCAGTCGCTCCAGTACTTTTGATTGTAATTCACCGTACATAATGACCGCTCAATATCCTCTTGTCCATGGATACTGACCGGTATCATTTATTTATTGTGCGACGTATACTAGTCACCTGACCGCATCCGGTCGCGCTCGTTGAAGGCCCGATTCGCGACAGATCGTAAATTTCAATCGATTTTATTCGCTTTCTACCCCAACTCGTTTAGGACATGTATATGCCTCCTATTCAGTCGATAGTATTCACCAATGTCAATGGGGAAAGCCAAACACGGTGAATGAGAAATGAGGAACCGAGGCATATGAATGTTCTAAGTATTGGGTTATCGGTACTGGTACTTGCGCCCATTGGCGCCAGTGCAGCGATATCGTTCAACGTCGATCTAGCCACGGCGGACATGTTCGCCGTGCTGTCCGGATCTACCGTTACCAACACCGGATTAACGGTGGTGAACGGGGATCTTGGGGTCTCGCC
>JBDTTK010000708.1:0-2783 GCA_039930685.1 Bryobacteraceae bacterium
CGTGCCTTGGGATCAGCTGATATCGTGGCCGGAATCGCGGCGTGGAAGGAGCGGCGCATGCCGCGATTTGACGGGAAATAGAAATTCGGCGCGGCGTGATCGCTAATTATTTCTTGCGGTTAGCAACCATTCCGCGAGGTTGGTCCGAAATTGGGATTTGCGCGAAAAGACCAACGAAAGGGCATGATTTTTACTTTGACTCACGTCTAGTACTCTGCCATACTGTTGGCCGGAACAGTGAAGTGTCAGTTGAGCCCCTGGTCAGCCCCCTCCTCTTGTTGTCAGCCGCCCCGGTCGTTTGCCTGCCCCTTCCGTCTCAGTCAGGAGTCTCTTAGTGAAAAAACTGTTTGTTGGCAACCTTCCTTATTCGGCGAACGAAACTGACCTCCAGAACTTCTTCGCTTCGGCCGGATTTTCAGTAGATAGTGTTCTCGTCATGCGTGACCGCTTCTCAGGGGAAGCCCGGGGTTTCGGGTTCGTCGAGATCAACGATGACGCGGCGGCGGCACAGGCAGTCGAAGCGTGTAACGGCCGGGATCTCCAAGGGCGTGCGCTCGTGGTCAATGAAGCGCGTCCAATGAATCGCGAGGGCGGCGGTGGTGGCGGCGGCGGTAACCGTGGCGGCGGCGGACGCCGTGACTTTGGCGGCGGTGGCGGCGGCGGTGGACGCCGCGAGCGGTACTAGCCGAGACCTAATTTCCAATACTGAGCAAAAAGCCGCCGGGCAAATCCGGCGGCTTTTGCGTTTTGCGGATCTTACTTGCAGTGGCGCGTTTCATGCTTGGATGCTCGACTACGGGCGCCGAGGTCGCTGTTTCGCCGACACGGATTTGATTACGAGGCGCCGGGGGGCCGTCGGATCGATGGGAGGATCCGCGGCCGCGAGTGCTTGGCCCATTAAATCCCGGATGGCTTTGCTGTCCAGCACCGCATCGTCCGTGAGGACAACGTGTCGAACGACTTTGCCGCCGCCTTTGAGTAGCTTTTCCGGATCGTCGAGACCCACAGCATCCAGGAAAAACAAGCTGACCCACCGCGGGTAGACGGCGATCGAGAAGATGCAGTCACTCGAGCGTTCCGTCGGTCCAAAACCGATCGCGAGCGCGTTGTAGTTGTCATAGACCAACTCGATCGCGCCCGGCAGGCGCGCGCGCATCTTTGCCAGCATCTTCGTGGCGTGGGCGGCAATCTCAGGCGTAAACTTCTCGAGGAATCCCGCCAACTGCGTCTTTGGCTGGTCGATCTGCGGCGGCGCGTTAGTCGAGCCTTTGCCGACGCTCTTCTTTGCTAACGAGGGCTGTTTGGCGCTCTTTCCACGGGTCACGCGGCTACTCTATCACGAGCCTCTGGGAATTTTCCCCGCATCCTCAAGACAGCAATCCACATCAATGTACTAGACATTAAATTCCAGCCATGATATTGTCACTCGAACGGGGGCGCTCCGCCATGACCTTTAGAACCATTCTTATTGTTGCTTTGCTTGCGCTTACGCCCGCCGTCGAGGCTCAGCCGACTGCTTCTGCCGGCGGCTTGTGGGACGCATCCGTCACGGTGAACGACTTGCGAATCCCGTTTCGCCTTGAGATTGTGGGAGATCGGAGCGCTGTCGTAGGCTCCTTCTTTAACGGCGAGGAGCGGGTTTCTTCCACGTCAGGAAGCTTTGTCGGCGGCGAACTTCGCCTTGGATTCGCCCACTATGCGACGACGTTAAGCGCCAAACTGGTCGACGGCCAGTTGGAAGGAAAGTACGACCGCGGAAGCAAGGGCAGCTATGCGTTCCATGCCAAGCACTTCGTTCCTTCGACATTTGGGGTAGACGAGGTTCCGTCGATTGCCGGCTACTGGGAGATTCCGGTACACAGCCCCAAGGGCGAATCGGCCTGGCGGTTTCTAGTCCGGCAGTCGGGCGGTGAGGCCTCGGCCACGATCCTTCGGGTGGACGGCGACACTGGACTGCTGTCGGGCAAGTTCGCCGGCGGCAAGTTCCTGCTCAGCCACTTCTCGGGCGCGCGCCCCTCTCTTCTTGAGGTGACGCCGCTGAAGGACGGGACGCTCGAGATCGTCCAGAACGGGAAGACAAAGTATACGGCGATCCGCGCCGAAGAAGCGCGCGCCAAGGGACTGCCCGAGCCAAGCGATCCGTCGCGGCATACGAGCGTCAAGGATCCGTCAGAGCCCTTCCGCTTCAGTTTTCCGGATCTCACGGGCAAAATCGTGTCCGAGAGCGACGCGCAATTTCGCGGTAAGGTTGTCCTTATCAACATCACTGGAAGTTGGTGCCCCAACTGCCACGACGAGGCTCCGTTCCTGGCGGAACTGTTCCGGACGTATCGTGATCAGGGTCTGGAGATTGTCGCGCTGTCCTTCGAAGAAGCCGAGCAACTGGCCGATCCGACGCGACTGCGGGCGTTTATCGCCAGGTACGGCATCGGCTACACGGTCCTACTGGGCGGGGAGCAGGAAGATTTGAAGACCAAACTGCCGCAAGCCGTGAATCTGAATTCGTGGCCGACGACCTTCTTCGTAGGACGCGACGGCCTTGTCCGCGGAGCGCACGCGGGGTTTGCGGGTCCGGCCAGCGGCGAGGTCCACCAACAGGCCAAGAGGGAATTCGTGACGACGATCGAAAAGCTGCTGGCGGAGAATCAGTCCTCCAGAAGATAATGCCGACCTAAGGCCGTCCTCGCGCCGAGTTCCTGGCTGCTCCGGGCGCGCGCTGAACGGCCCATCGCGATGCCCTTCGTGATGAGACTGCCTCGTATCCCGGCATCCTGCGCGAGCCG
>JBDTTK010000709.1:0-2770 GCA_039930685.1 Bryobacteraceae bacterium
CGTGCTCCGTATCGAGGGTTCGCGGCTGGTTGCGGAGGCAGAAGGCGTGGAGGACTGGCGGTCGATGCAGGGCATGGCAAAAGGCGGGCCGAGCCTGACGAAGTTCATCGAGCAAGAACACGCCGCCGAGATCGCGCGGGTCGAATCAAGAGCGGCGCGCTTCCGGCGGTAGTGCATGGCTCCCCACCGGCGAATCGTACTCGACTCCTGGGCAGTCGTGCACTGGCTACAGGAAGAACCCGGCGCCATCCGAATTCGCGAATACTTCGAACTGGCTTCCCGACGGCGAATCCTTATTTTCATGAGTTACATCAACGCCGGCGAAGTCTATTATGCAGTCGCCAAGAACCGGGGACTGGAAGTCGCCGAACAGTTCCTGAGGCGGTTGCCGGAACTGCCGATCGAGCTTGTCGCCCCTGACGCCGACGACATCCTGGAGGCCGCGCGTATTAAAGCGCGGTACGCGGTTGCTTATGGCGACGCATTCGCGATCTGCCTGGGGCGGGACAAGGACGCGGCGGTCGCGACCGGAGACCGCGAGATTCGCGAATCGGAGCTGGTGCGGGTGGAGTGGCTCGGGTAAGCGACGCCGGACGGGTTTTCACAGCGGGAATTCCGCGCTACCATTTGTCTCATGCGAAAGATGCGAACGATTTTTGTTCTCGCCGGTGGCAGCGTTCTGCTCGCCGGTTTGCTCCTTAGCCAAACGCCGAAAAAGCGCAAGCTCTCGCTCGACGACCAATTTACGTTCGTGAGCGTTGGCGATCCGCATTGTTCGCCGGACGCCAAGTGGATTGCGTACACGGTGGGCACGACGGACGTCAAGGCGGAGAAGCGCGACAGCGACATCTGGATGGTGTCGGTGGATGGCACGAAGGACATGCGGATGACGTCGGCGCTCGAGGCGGAAAATTCGCCGCGCTGGAGTCCGGATGGCAAGTATCTGTCGTTCACGTCGTCGCGGCCGGGCAAGACCAAAGGCACGCAGGTCTGGGTACTCGACCGGAACGGCGGCGACGCGCAGCAGTTCACGGCGATTGAGAAGCTGCGGCTGTCGGGATACGAATGGTCGCCGGATTCGAAGCGGCTGGCGTTGATCATGCGCGAGCCGGACGAACCAGATCCGGCCGATGCCAAAGATGACACGGCTGCGAGAGACGATGAAGACGCACGGCAGCGTCCGCGTCCGGCTGCGCCGGAGGCGGCGGCCGGGGCGAAACCGAAGCCGATCGTGATCGACCGCTATCACTTCAAGCAGGACGTGCAGGGGTATCTGCATTCGACCAAGAAGAGCCGCATCTACCTGTACGACATTGCGACACAGAAGCACGAGCTGCTGACGGACGGAGAATTCGACGAGAACGGAATTTCGTGGTCGCCGGATGGAACCAAGATCGCGTTCGTGTCGAATCGGGCAGCCGATTGGGACCGCGTGCCGAACAACGACATTTGGGTCGTTGACGCGAAGGCGGCATCGACACCGAAGAAGGTCTCGACGCACAACGGGTCGGATTCGGGGCGGATTGCGTGGTCCGAGGATGGAAAGTGGATCGCGTGGCTGCAGGGCGGCGATCCGAAGTACGGCGCGTACAACATGAACCGGTTGGTGATCGCGCCGGCGGACGGGAGCGCGGCGCCGAAACTGCTGACGGAGTCGCTCGATCGCGGCGTGTCGAACCCGGCATTCACGGCGGACGGCAAATCGATCGAGTTCGAAGTGACGGACGACCGCACGGTCTATCCGGCCCGCGTGTCGGTCCGCGGCGGCGCGGTAGAGAGGCTCGCGACGGGACAGAAAGTGTATGGCGCCATGGATCTATCGGTGAAGGGCTGTGCGGCGGCGATCATTTCCGATCCGTACACGTCGGGCGAGATTTTCGCGATCACCGCATCGGGTCCGAAGAAGCTGACTTCGCACCATGACCCGGCGTTCGCGCCGCTCGAACTCGGCAAGGTCGAGGGCGTCGAGTTCAAGAGCACGGACGGCGTGACGGATGTCCACGGCGTGCTGACGTATCCGGTCGGGTACGAGAAGGGCAAGAAGTACCCGATGCTGCTGCTGATTCATGGCGGCCCGAACGGGCAGGACGCGTATTCGTTTAGCTTCCAGAACCAGTTCTTCGCGGCGAATGGCTACGCAGTGCTCAACGTGAATTACCGCGGAAGCAACGGGCGCGGGCAGAAATACCAGTCGGCGATTTTCGGCGACTGGGGGCATCACGAAGTCGAGGACCTACTGGGTGGCGTGGATCATGTGGTGAAGATGGGCGTTGCGGATCCGGACAAGCTGGGAATCGGCGGGTGGAGCTACGGCGGCATCCTGACGGATTACACGACGGCGTCCGATACGCGATTCAAGGGAGCCGTTTCGGGCGCGGGCAGCGCGCTGCAGTTGACGATGTACGGCACCGACCAATACACCTATCAATACGACAACGAGATCGGCCAGCCGTGGAAGAATCCGGAGAAGTGGATCAAGATTTCGTATCCGTTCTTCCATGCCGATAAGATCGTCACGCCGACGATGTACATGGGCGGGCAGATGGACTTTAACGTTCCAATCGCCGGCGGCGAACAGATGTACCAGGCGATGAAGAGCATCGGCAAGGTGCCGACGAAGCTTGTCATTTATCCGGGCGAGTTCCATGGCATTCAGCGCGCGGCGTTCCAGAAGGACCGGCTGGAGCGGTGGCTGGGGTGGTTCGACCAGTACGTTAAAGGGATCGAGCCGAAGGAGCCGGCTGTCGGGAGCGCGGGCGGACACGCGAAG
>JBDTTK010000710.1:0-2757 GCA_039930685.1 Bryobacteraceae bacterium
ACCGTCTGGGAGCGGGAGGCAAGGCCGACGTCTTCTATGACCCCAAGGCGAAGTACATCTGGGCGCTGACGGTTTCCCGCGCCGGTGACCTCTTTGTCGCGACAGGCGACGATGGCGAAATCCATCGCGTGACGCGCGACGGGCGCGGTTCTGTGTTCTTCAAATCCGAAGAGACGCATGTCCGCAGCATGGCGATGGACGTGAATGACAACATTATTGCCGGAACGGATCCGAGCGGACTGATCCTTCGCGTTACGTCTGCAGGCCAGGGCTTCGTGTTGTACCAGGCTCCTAAGCGGGAGATCACGGCAGTAGCGGTGGCCGCGGATGGTTCGATCTATGCGTCGGGCACCGGCGCTAAATCGGAGGGCGCGCTGGCGCTGCCGGCTACGCCGCCAGCCACTCCAGCGCCGAAACCACAAAGCGGAGCGATTACGATCCAAACGGGAACTGCGGGACACGCTCCGGCGCCTCCGTCTTTGGCGGCCGCGGCTCCATCCGTTACAGGGGGATCCGAGGTGTACCGCATTCAGCCTGATGGATATCCGAAGAAGGTCTGGAGCCATCCGCAGGACATCGCCTATGCGATCGCAGTCGACGAAAGCAACACGCCACTGATCGCCACCGGCAACAAGGGAAACATCTACCGGCTGGACCGCGAAGGCCTGTACACGATGCTGGTCCATGTTCCGCCAACACAGGTGACAAGTTTATTGGCGACGCCGGCCGGTGTGTTTGCCGCCACCGGCAATATCGGCAAGGTCTACCAGATCGGGCCTGCAATGGAGACGTCAGGAACGTTTGAGAGCGAGTTGCTCGATGCGGGCGGATTCACGTACTGGGGCCGGATGCGTTATCAGGGCAAGGCGAACGAGAGCCAGGTGAAGCTCGAAACCCGTAGTGGCAATTTGGGCCGGGCGCAAAACAACTGGAGTCCGTGGTCGGCGGTGCCGCTTACGAACATGACCGGCAGAATCGCGGCCCCGGCCGCACGATTCCTCCAATACCGGGCGACATTGAGCGGCACGGCGGAGGTCGGACTCTTCGAGATTGCGTATCAGGGCAAGAATGTTGCTCCGACGGTCGAGATCGTCGAAGTGACTCCGGCGAACTACAAGTTTCCAACGCCGTCCGGAATTGTGCTGACGAATCAGTCGCTGACACTCTCTCCTCTAGGGAAGCGGAGTGCGGCGAGCGCATCCGCTGTTTCGGTGGATACCGGTCTTTCGCCATCAATGACGTATGCGAAGGGCCAGGTAGGGGTGCGGTGGCTTTCAAACGACGAGAACGGCGACACGCTGCAGTTTCGTGTGGAGATTCGCGGCGCGAAGGAATCGCAGTGGAAGCCGCTCAAGGACAAGATCCGCGAGCGCTATTACAGCTGGGATTCCACGGCCTATCCGGACGGTGAGTATTACGTGCGCGTATCCGCTTCGGACGAGCCGAGCAACCCGCCGGATCAGGCGCTGAGCGGGCAGATGGAAAGCGACCGATTCCTGATTGACAACACCCCGCCGGAGATTTCGGAGCTGCGCGCGACGCCGCAAGGAAACCGGCTGGAGATCCGCTGGAAGGCCAAGGACGCGCTGAGCATCATCGGGAAGGCCGAATACTCGATCAACGGCGGTGAATGGCGCGTTGCAGATCCGACAACAAAATTGACAGACTCATTGCAGCACGACTACACGCTGACGATCGAGCGGCCGGCAGGGGAAGTCACGGTAGCCGTCCGCGTCTCGGACGAAATCGACAACCAGGCCGCCAGCAAGATTGTTGTCAAATAGACCATGGATCGTGATCCCGCTGCGCTTACCAAGGACGAACTGCGCGTCTATCGAAAGCTGACGACTCCAGCCAAGATCCAGCGTTTTCTCGACGTGGACCTCGGCTACAATCTCGAGCCGAATGGGGCAACCTGCTATTCGCCGCGAATGGTTCTCAAACACGGCGTCGCTCACTGCATGGAAGGCGCATTGGTGGCCGCCGCCGCACTGCAGATGCTCGGTATGCCCGCGCTGCTCGTCGATCTGGAGGCGGTTCGCGATACAGATCACGTTCTCGCGGTCTATCAGCGGAATGGACGGTGGGGCGCCGTGGCCAAGTCCGACTACTCGGGGCTACGTTCGCGCGAACCGGTATACAAGTCGATTCGCGAATTGGCGATGTCGTACTTCGAGCACTATTTCAATCCGCGCGGCGAGAAGACGCTGCGCGCCTATTCGCGCCCAGTGAACCTGCGCCGGTTCGATAAGCAGGGATGGATGACCGCGGAAGAGGACGTTTGGTACATTCCGCAACATCTTTGCGAGATCAGCCACACCGATATGCTGCCGCCCAAAGCGGAGCGAGACGTGGCGCGCATGGACGAGCGGCTGTACAAAGCAGGCAGGCTCGGCGGACTCGGGGCTTAGCCGCGTCGGGCTTAAAATTTCACGAACCAACCGCGACGGTACATGAACCAGACCATGGCGTAAACGACGAGGACGTTGGCGATGGCATACAGCAGCGAGGCATTCAGTGGGCTGGCCAGCGGCGCGAATGCATTGTCGAAAATGATTTTCTGGAGACTTACCCCGCCCGGTTTGATGATGCCAAGAAGCCGCGCCATCAAGCCGGACAACACGTACGCGGCGATCGCGTTCATGCCGTAAATCTCGAACGGCTTCAAATAGCGCCGCAGCCTTTCCTGATACGCTGTCTGACCGTCGAGCAGCCAGTAGCAGATGGCGAAGCAAACGGCGGCGAGCCCCGCCATGA
>JBDTTK010000711.1:0-2757 GCA_039930685.1 Bryobacteraceae bacterium
TCGAACCCCAACCCGGCACCGCGCTCGTCTACGCGCGGACCACCGTCGTCTCCGATCGCGACCAAGTGAAGAAACTCTCCCTCGGCTACAGCGATGAGGTCAGCGTATTTCTCAACGGCAAGATTCTCTACCGCGGCCGCAGCGCACAGAGCTTCCGCGACCCCGGCTTCCTCGGCATCATGGACCCCGACAACGACGCCGTCTACATCCTATTAAAGAAGGGCCGCAACGAACTCATCCTGGCCATCAGCGAACTCGGCGGCGGATGGGGCTTCATCTGCCGCCTGGACGACATGTCGAAATGAGAGCTGCCGCCCACCTCCACCCGGCCTCATATGGGCCGGGCATGCCCGGCCCGCGGATGCAGCCTTTTTCACAACAGACGCTTAACGTCGCCGCTCCACGATAACCCCGCACGTGTCAGTGCGGGGACAAGGGGCGGAACGGACCTCCAGGTCCGTGAACGCCGCTTTTCGCACCGACTCGTAACGCAACGCCCGAGCCTTGCCAAGCGGGTCCGCCGCCCTCCGCGCGGCCCCGTTCTCACGCCCCTGTCGTATACTGACGGCCATGTCGGGAAGCAACGGCACCCAGAGCGGCCGATACGTCCGCTTCGCGGAATTTGAGATCGACCGCGAGCTTAAGTCGTTGACCCGCGGCGGGCTGCGCATCAAACTCCAGCCCCAGCCCTGGAGCGTGCTCGACCTCCTCCTGCGAACAAGTCCGTCTCTTGTTTCTCGCGCTGAAATTCGAAAACACGTCTGGGGTGACGATAGGTTCGTGGACTTTGAGCAAAGCCTCAATTTCTGCGTGCGTCAGATCCGCGCCGCCCTCTCCGACGCGGCGGACGCTCCTAAGTTCATCGAGACCGTGCCTCGACTCGGGTATCGCTTTATTGGAACGGTCACCGCCCCGGATACGGAGCCCCAAGCCGAGAAAGCGACGGATCCGCCGGCCAGGCAAGCTGTCGCAGCCATCGAGGTCACCGCGGTTGCCGTTCCACCGGCGGAATCCGCGTCGCCGCCTGCTCCAGCAGTCGGAGCGCTCTCGCGGCGTCGGTACGCGTGGGCGCTCTTCGCCGTCATTTTGCTCATCGTGCCCGGAGCCTACTTCTTGCGCACCCGGAACGCACCCCCTCAGCCGATCCGCGTCGCCGTGTTCCCGTTCGAAAATCTGGGTGCCCCCGAAGACGAGTTCTTCGGCAAGGGAATCTCCGAGGAACTCGTGTCCCGGCTCGCGGAGGTTCGCGGACTCGAAGTAATTTCGCACCGTGCGACCGCCGAGCTCCGCGCCCGGTCGAAATCGGCGCGGGAGGCCGCGATTGCTCTGAACGCGACGTACGTGCTGGAGGGCAGTGTGCGGATCGTGGCAGGCCAGGCGCGCGTGACGACGCAGCTCAGCGAACTGGCGCCTGGCCGCGTGGTCTGGTCGGAATCGTTCGACCGCCCCCTCGCGGGTACGTTGCACCTGCAGGACGAAATCGCGACCGCGGCGGCGACGGCGCTGGTGCACCGCATACCGGAGACGAAAACACCCGCTACTCGGAGTGCCGCCGCCCAGCGCGAATACCTCCTCGGCCGCTATCTCCTTGGGCGCTCCGGCAATCCGGAAAGCGACGGAGCGCTGAGTCACTTTGAAGAGGCCGCGCGTCTGGATCCGAACTACGCCGCCGCGTGGGCCGGAATTGGCGATGCCTGGGTACGGCGGGGAATCTCCGGATTAGTTCACATCCGTGTGGGCAGCGATCGCGGCGTCGAGTATGCGCGGCGCGCGCTTTCGATCGACAACGAATTGGCGGAAGGCCACCGCGCGCTGGCCAACGCCCTTTTTGTCGGCCGCCACTGGGCGGAGGCCGAGCAGGAGTTCCGCAAAGCTCTGCTGCGTTCGCCGGAAGATCCGGAATTGCTAACCGACTATGCCGTTTTGTTGCTGACTCTCGGCCGCGAAGAGGAAAGCTTGGCGACAATCCGGCGAGCGAGTTCGGCGGCGCCAACTCTCCTCGGCGTGCTGCGTTATGAGGCGATGTTGCTGGGCCGGGCCAGGCGATACGACGAGGCGCTCACAAAGTGCCGTAAGGTGCTCGATCTCGATCCAAACTTCCGCATGGCGTATCTGACGCTCGGCAGCACCCTGCTTGAAATCGGCCGTTATCGCGAAGCGCAGGAGGCGTATTTCAGATTTCTCGAAGGGTCGACAAGCTGGTTGTCGGCTCGAGCCTACGTAACGGCTCGATCCGGCGACCTCGCGGAGGCCCGCGCCCTCGAAATGGAGGCTTCAGCGAAAGAGCACGAGAAGGGCCGCCAACCCGATATCAACGATGTCCTCGCGCTGTACCTCCTCGGGGATCGGAAGGCCGCCCTGGACGGCTTCGAACGCCTCGCGCTCGACCGGTGGGCTATCGACACTGCATGGATCAAAGTCGATCCTCGCTACGACCCGATGAGGAAGGAACCGCGGTTCCAGGAGATCCAACGGAAGATGGGGCTCTGACTCCCTGGGGACTGCGCGCGGCTTTGCACCTATATATGATGTGACACCGGGAGGACCGGTAGCCTGCCGCGAACATGTCGTCCGAGGAATCTGTGGTCGTACCGTGTCGATTCGACTGTCGACTCGTACCGATTTCCCCTCTCTCAACCTGTCCCCTTATGAGGCGAATTTGGATTCGGCGCAAAGGCCCCTCGATCCTCCGCAAGAAGCCTGAATGTTTTCAGGAGATTGCATCCTCATGTCGGATTCAGGCAAGTCCTCATCTAA
>JBDTTK010000712.1:0-2752 GCA_039930685.1 Bryobacteraceae bacterium
AAGTTCTCAAGATGTTGGCGGAAGGCAACTCCGTGAAGGAGATCGCCTGCGACCTCAACCTAAGCGTGAAGACTGTGGAAGCGCACAAGTTCAATCTGATGCGCAAGCTCGATATCCACAACAAAGCGCAACTGGTTCAGTACGCCATCCAGAAAAAGATCATCAAGATTCCGAATTTGGTTTAGGTCCAGAGCAGAGCGAGTCAAAGCACTCCCTTCTTGGGCGGGGCCGGAAACGGCACCCGCCCTTTTTTCATTTCGCGGCACCGCTCAATTTGTTGTCACCCTGCGATGATCCGTCACCCTTTCCTTACTCGATGACGACGACTTCGTGATCGCGGATTGAAGGAACCTCGAACTCTACCGAATTGCGGCGCACCAGCGCCGGACGTGTCGTTCGCGCGACCAGCAGGCGCGCCCTGCTGCCGGACCGGACTCCTGGCGGCAGCGATACAGTCAGGCGCACCGGACCTACCGGAATCAACTCTTCCAGCGGCGCCCGCCACGTCGCGGCGCTCGTCAAATTCACCAGGTGAAGTATCAGCTTTGTACGCTGGCGGTACAGATGGCAGTCGATCAGCCCCGGCCCTTCCACTTGCAGCGGAATGCGCCCTCCATCGGCCCAGCGCACGATATTCGCCAGCAGGTCACCGTGATCGGGCAGGTGCTCACGGGCGAACCGCCGGTCGATGTCAGCGGGCAGAAACGCGATCCTGGACCGTCCTTTTTCCGACAGCACGAGGCCTGGGATGGATGTAACGGGCTCCCGCATCCAAGCAGTCTCCGGCGGATAAGTCGGAAACGGCGGCACGTAGGTAAGAGGGACCTGCGTTCCGGCCTCGATCTGCAAGGCCTCCAGCGATCCGCCATAGGGAAGCAGATCGGTGGCCTCGAATCCCTTCAGGATCGAGTGCCGCGTCGAAGTGCCGATCGCCGGCTCATTCCCAGTCCGCGGACCGTCCACGCGCGCCCGCAATTCAGGTAGCAGACGCAGATAGGTGTGGACGTCGCGAGGCGGCCGCTTAGCATGCCCTTCCGGAAGAGCCGCTCGCAGCCTTGGCGTAGGGCCGACGCGATGTGCCTTGAAGAGATCCGCCAACGCGTAGTCCGCGCGCGGATCTCCCCATTCATCGTAGAGGCTGCTCACGCCGGTGGCCAACAGCGATCCCCCGCCGTCGACGAATTTGCGGATTTCAGCACACTGCGCCAGAGAGAGAGCACCAACATTTGGAAGCACGAGCAAAGAGAACTTGCGAGCGTCTCGCTCCAGATCGTCGGCATGAACGGGCAGGTAAGGAATCCGCGCGCGCACCAGGGCGTGCATGAAGCCTTCGTATGGCGCGTCGACCAGTTCGTCCACTTCGTCGCGACCGAAAAAATCCGCGTTCCGCTGCGACCACACGACGCCCACGCTGGCCACCGGTTCCCGGTTGATGAGCAACCGTTCGTTCTCCCGGCACCACTGCATCACTGGACCCGGTGTCGCGTACATCCGGCGGTCTTCGTGATAGGCGCCGACGTAATGCCACCACGGCTGGATTCCACCGGCGATCCCCGCGATCATCCACTGCCGGGCTTCCGGAGCCGGTTTGCTGGCGACGCGATAGTAGCCCGGACCGGACTGGTACATCGACATGCTCTCTGGCGCCAGTTTGTCCCAACCCAGCAGCCCATGGACCCGCTTTCCGGCATCCCCGTTCTGCTCAAAGCCCTGGTCGTCTTCGCGATGCTGGTGGTCGAGCATCATGATCGCTGCCCGCTTGCAGATCTCGCGGAGGTCCCGGAAAGACTGGGCCAACTCGGTCACCGATCCGCTCATCATGCCGGACCAGATACAATCCTGTCCGCCCGCGGACTGCGTTACGCGGTTGTTCAATTCCCATACTTCCGTTCTGCGCGCGTAGCTCCAGAGAATCCACTGGCGATACGCGGGATCGTCCCAATTGGCCGCTTTCGGCAATCCGCCGCCGACTTTGTGGCGGAACTTGCGCGCGCAGTGATCGCAATGGCAGATGCGGTCGCGTTCCAGCCCGGCCCAACTGTTGTCCGTAAATCCATCGGGCTTTGAACGCGTAACGATCTCGCGGAATACATCCGGCAGGTATTCTTCGTAATACGGACTGTTAATGCAGGTGATGTACTTGTCGGCCGCGCGGTACGGCTCGCCGCGGCTGTTGCGCGTAAACCAATCCGGATGCGCGCGGAAGAAATCCTCGGCGGTCCGGTTCGAATCCATCCTCGCCATTACGTACAGGCCGTCTTCGTGCGCGGCCTGCGTCAACTCGCCGAACAGGTCGCGTCCGTTGAGGAACTGCGCGCGATGGTGCAGGGGAAACCGGCTCGGGTAGTAGGCTACGATGCCTCCCGCGTTGATGATTACCGCCTGGACGGCCGTGCGCTTCCAGAACGCGCGCCACCACCCGATGTCGTATTGCACCGGGTCCTTCTCGGTGATGTTGGTCTGCCCCCAGCGGTACGCCCGCCGGTACCAGGGCAAAGCTTCGCCGCTCTGTCCCCATGCGTCGACCGCCAGGACGGCCGCCGCGCCCGCCTGCAGGAAGATCCGCCGGCTACTGTCCGCGCTGATTTGCCGAGGTCGCGGTAATTTCTTCGGTGTGATGTTCAAACCGAATCCATGTTAGCGCGCAGCTCGCCGAGCGAGGCATTTTGCGCCACGGAGCCCCCGCAAGATACACCGTCGAATCATTCGCCAATTGGATGTAGACTCGGCAAATGCGAATCGATCGACAGCC
>JBDTTK010000713.1:0-2747 GCA_039930685.1 Bryobacteraceae bacterium
TCCAGGCCTTCAATGTTGTCGCAGATCGCCTTGCCGGCCGCCGTCAGCGGAATCGCCAGCAGCAGCCCGATGCCGCCCCACAGCGTGCCCCAGAACATCAGCGCGATCGTGACGATCAGCGGATTCAGGTGGACGCGCGCGCCGACGATCTTCGGATACAGCAGATTCAGCGCCAGCAGGTGGATCACGGCCGTCGTCGTGCCGATCACCAGGTACATTCCCGGATCGCGATACACCGGCAGCGCGGCAATCAGCGGCGGAATCAAAGCCAACGGCAATCCGATGTACGGCGCGAGGCTCAAGAATCCGCTCAACGGACCAACCAGCGGCCAGTACGGGAGCTTGATCGAGAAGAAGAAAATCGCGCTCGCAACGCTGACCATCAGGCCGAGCACGAAGTTGCCGAGGACATACGCGCGCGCGATCTCGGCCACGCCGGCCCACGTCCGATGCGCGACCTGGCGCTGCGCGCCTTCAAACATCGAGAGGTAACTGCGGCGTAAATGGTCGCGCCAGCTCAGCATGAAATACACGAGAAACGGGACAAACGACGCCATCAGCAGCACATCGTAGAAAGACCGCAGTGTTTCGTAGAGATAGGTCACGAGCGGCGTCGGCTCAGGCCGGACGCGCACTTCCTGGATCGCCGGCACCGGCAGCACCGGTGGCGGATCCTGCTTCCGCCGCTTCTTCGCGGCCGCCGCGGGGGGCTCGATCGGTGCCGGTTCGTGCTGCTGAAACCGCTTCGGAACGAGCGTCTGGTAGGTCGACTTTTCGAAATCGTCAAACCGCGCCGCCGCCCCGTCCACCAGTTCGTTGACGCGGTCGCTATACGCGGGCAGGTCCTGGGTCAGGGACCGGATTTGGGCATACAGGCCTAGTCCGGCAAAGTACAGCGCCAGCAGCCCCACGCTGCAAACGACGAAACTGGCGACGCCGCGCGGCAGCTTCAATCTCATCACCGCCTGCACCAGCGGCTCCAGCAGAAACGCAAAAATGATGGAAATAACGAGCGTGATCAGCAGGACGCGCCCGAAGTACAACATGGCGATTCCAGCCGCCACGGCAAGCACCGTCAGACTGGCTTGCGCCGGCCGGCTGGTGGGCGTAACTGGCGTCAACACGGCCATGGTCGTCTGGATCGGAAAGGCGAGAACTAATTGGATTATATAATTGAGGTCAGCCGGTGGAAACAAGAATCTCTAGAAATGTCGATTTCGCCGGTCCAGCGAGGATTCTGGCGCTCGATCTGGGCAAGCGGCGGATTGGACTCGCCATCAGCGATCCCCTTGGGATCACCGCGCAAGGTCTCCCCACCCTCCAACGGACCCGCATTCGCGACGACTTTGCGGCCCTTGGCCGCATCATCGAAGAACAAGGCGTCCAATCCATTCTGATCGGAAATCCGCTCCACATGAGCGGCCGCGAAGGACGCGGCAGCGAACACGCCCGCGAGTTCGCCGAGCGCCTGACGGCGGAAACCGGCTGCCCCGTCACCCTCTGGGATGAGCGTCTGACCACCGTCGAAGCGCAGCGCGTCCTCCGCGAGAGCGGCGCGAGTATCGAGAAACGCGCGCGGTCCGTCGATCGTCTTGCAGCCGTGATCCTGCTCGAAAGCTATCTCGACAGCCTGGCGTTTACCAAATGGCAAGACGAAGATCCCAATTCGCCCGCCTGATCCTCGGCGTCATTCTGCTTGCCGCCATCGTCCTCGGGGCCTCGGCCTGGTGGGTCACGACTCCGTACAAGGGCTTCGGCGAAGATGTGATTGTCGACTTCGATCGCGGCACGTCCTCGCGCGTCATGGCCGACAAACTGGCAGCGTCCGGCGTCATTCCCTCTAAGGAAGCTTTCCTTCTGGCCCGCGCCGCCCAGCCCTGGACCCGCCTTCAAGCGGGCGAGTACCTGTTCCACGATCCGGCCTCGCCCTGGGAGGTTCTCAAACGGCTCACCCGCGGCGACATCCACTACTACGAGTTCACAGTGCCCGAAGGCAGCAACCTGTTCGACATTGCGGCTGTGGTCAGCGATTTAGGGACCATGGAGCAAGCGGACTTTGTGCGCGCGGCTCGCGACCCTAAACTGATCCGCGATCTTGCGCCGCAGGCCCCCAGCCTCGAAGGCTATCTCTTCCCCTCGACGTATCGGATCACGCGCCGGACTACCGCCGACCAGCTCTGCCGCCTCATGACCGACCAGTTTCGCAAGCACTGGAAACAGGTCGGCGGCGCAGCGCCGGTCCATGCCACCGTAACACTCGCGTCGCTGGTCGAGAAAGAGACCGGCGCCGGCCCCGAACGCCCCCTCGTCGCCAGCGTCTTCCGCAACCGGCTCGGCAAAGGCATGAAGATGGAATGCGACCCGACCACCATCTACGCGGCGCTGCTCGACCACCGCTGGACGGGCGTGATCCATCGCTCCGACCTCGACAGCAAGAATCCGTATAACACGTACCAGCACCCTGGGCTGCCGCCAGGCCCGATCGCCAACCCCGGTGTTGCCGCGCTCAAAGCAGCCCTGCATCCGGCCGACAGCGAATATCTCTACTTCGTCGCCAAACCCGGCGGCGGAGGTCACAATTTCTCGGCGGGTTTGGCCGCGCACGAAAAGGCCGTAAAGGAGTACCGGCGTGGACAATCCGGAGCAAGAAAAGGGCGCTAAGCCGTCCAAGCGCAAAACCATCGAAGCGTGGATCGCGCGCGAACAGCCCGCGCGGATCACCTACGCAACCTGCCGCGCCCTTCTCG
>JBDTTK010000714.1:0-2735 GCA_039930685.1 Bryobacteraceae bacterium
TTGTCCCGTGAGCCAGTGAAAATGATTCCGCCCGCCGTCACCACCGGACCCACCTTCGGATAGTGCGCACCCGTATTCTTGATCCCCTTCGCCGCCAGGTGCGGCACGTCGCCCAGCGGAATCTGCCACCGGATCGTGCCCTCGTTCAAGTCGTACGCCGTCAACGACGACCAAGGCGGCTTAATGGCCGAGAGCCCGTCGCTCGCGATCATGAATCCGAACCCGCTCTCATACTTGTCTTCTTCTGACGCCGTCTTCCGCTCTAGCTTCAACATCGACGGCAGGTCCTTCGACACCACGTACAGGAACCCCCGCGCTGGTTCTACCGCCGCTCCGCTCCAGTTCGCGCCGCCGTTATTGCCCGGCATCTGGATCGTGTTCCGCTTGCCCGGAGGCGTGAACAGCCCTTCGTTTCGCGCACTCAAGATCGCGTCTTTGAACTTCGCCCGATCCGCCGAACTCAAGTACGGACTCAGATCGTCCACCGTGAACCGCTGCCGCGAAAACGGCGGCGGCTTGGTCGGAAACGGCTGCGTCGGCCAAACCGACTCGTTCGGCATATCGGACTTCGGCACGGGCCGCTCTTCAATTGGCCACAACGGCGCGCCCGTCACCCGGTCGAACACCCAGATGAACCCCTGCTTCGACACCTCCGCCACCGCATCCACTGTCTTCCCCTCATGCTGCACCGTGATCAGCTTCGGCGCCGTCGCATCGTCGTAATCCCAAATGTCGTGATGCACCATCTGGAAATGCCAAAGCCGCTTCCCCGTCCGTGCATCCAGCGCCAGCAGGCAATCGGCGAACAGGTTCGCGCCCGCGCGATCCGCGCCATAGAAGTTGTACTTCGCGCTCGCCGTCGGGGCATACAAAATCCCGCGCTTCACATCGAGCGACATCTCGCCCCACACATTGGCGCCGCCCACAGTCTTCCACGCATCCTTCGGCCACGTCTCGTACCCGAACTCGCCCGGCCGCGGAACCGTATGGAAGGTCCACGCCAACTTCCCCGTCCGCACATCGAACGCCCGAATGTCTCCCGGCGCCGACCCGTATCCCTGATTCGTCGCCGACCCCAGAATGAGTAGATCCTCAAACACACGCCCCGGAGTCGTCGACTGCACCAGCGAAATCGCTTTCGGATCCCGATCGAGGCCTTCCTTCAAATCCACGCTCCCGCCGTCGCCAAACGAGAGGATCGCCTTGCCGGTTAACGCATCGATTGCGCGCAGCCGGTGATTCGACGCGAACAGCAGCCGCCGCTCCTTCCGGTCCTTGCTCTCCCAGTAATTGATCCCGCGGCTCGTGATGATCTTGGTATCGGCGTCCGGCGAATACGCCCATTTCTCCGTACCGGTCGCGGCATCCAACGCCACAATCGAATTGTTCTTCGCCAAGACGTAGAGCGTCGAATCCACCATCACCGGATTGAAGAAGTATTTGTTCGAATCGCCCGTCGAAAATGTCCAGGCGCGCTGCAGCTTGCCGACGTTCAAGCGATTGATCTGCTTCAGCGGTGAGTACTGCGCCGCATCCGGACCCCCACCGTAGTCCGGCCAGTTCTGTCCAAACGCGCAAACGCCGGTCAGCGCCACAAGCAAGAATCGCATCCCTTGATCCTACCGCCCCGGCGATGCGCCCCCGGACTCAAAAGTCGCGCCCACGTCGTCCAGCGTGCGCTTACGGCGTAGGTTTCTTGAACGGCGACGTTCCGGTCGCGCTGTCGAACACAATCTTGAATGGATGAACCGTCGGCGTCATGATCCCGCTCCGCACAGCCGGATCCTCGTGCGCAATCTTCTGCGCTTCCGCTTCGTCCGTTGTCTTCAGCAGGATCAGGCCGCCGCTATCGTCCAGGAACGGTCCGGCGAGAACCAGCGTTCCGCCCTCCATCAGCCCTTGCAAATAGCGGCCGTGCTCGCGCAACGGCTGCTCGCTGACCGGCTTTCCGGCGAGCCACTTCGGTCCTCGCGCCAGCACAATTACGAAGTTGCTGTCTGCGGCCTTCTTTTCCTGTGCCCCGAGCAACAAACTCCCCAAGACGCAGAGCGCCGCAAGTCGAATCATGTCCCGATTGTAAGGGAGTCGCTCCGCAGCGCATCGGCCCTTTGCCCCGGATCGCGACTGTTCACTCGATCGCACTTGCTCCCAACGTGTCGTCCGCGGGCGCATCTCGGCCGACGCCCACTTACCGCGTCCGCAGCCACGCCAACAGAGCTTCTTGCGCGGCCGTGGAAGCCTCTCGGATGCGCCATTTCGACCGATCGCGATCCCCGGCCCGATTGCTGATTCCGCGGATCTCTCCGCATGGCACTCCGAACAGCGCGGCCACGTGAGCGACGGCCGCGCCCTCCATACTCTCGACCGCACCGCCCGTGCGAGCTTCGAGGCGGACGGCATCCTGATCCGCACCCGTGCAGGTATTCATCGTGACGAAGCGTGCGCGCCACGGGGCGGGGAAGATCTGCATCGGAAGAACGTTGTAGACGGGCTCCGGACCGGCGATGACCGGGAAGCCCAGGGCCTGCATGTCCAGAAACCCCTCCGCTGAGTCCGCGCCCAGGTCTCCGTAGCATTCGCTTTCAGCGCAGGCCACGCTCCCGATTCCGAGGCCCCCATCAAACGCCTGCGGATAGGCGCCGGCGATTCCACACACGATCACCTCGGTCGCTCCCTCGCGATCCAGATAACGCGTCAAGCTGTAGGCCGCGTTGACCGCGCCCACCCCGGTCACC
>JBDTTK010000715.1:0-2734 GCA_039930685.1 Bryobacteraceae bacterium
ATGGCGATCGGATTTACAACGGCGCCGTGGACAATGCGACGGGCTGCGGTGTACTCGTGGAACTGGCCCATGCGTGGTCGATGTTGCCGCAGAAGCCGCGGCGTTCAGCAATTTTTCTGGCGGTGACTGCGGAGGAGGCGGGCCTGAAGGGGTCTCAATACTATGCCGAGCATCCGTTCATTCCGCTGGCGAAGACCGCGGCAAACATCAATTACGATGCGCTGTTCCCGTATGGACGGACGAAGGATATCGGTGCGCCCAGCGTCGAACGAACGACGCTGCTACCGCTGGTCGAGGAGGCCGCGAAGCGCTTCCAGATGCGGGTGACCGGCGATCCGAGGCCGGAGGACGGCGGCTATTACCGGTCCGATCACTTTTCGTTCGCGCACGGGGGCGTGCCGGCGTTTTCGGTCGAGAGCGGTCAGGATTTCTACGGAAAGCCTGCCGGGTGGGGCGAGAAGATGGCAGCGGAGTACAACGCGAAGAATTACCATCAGCCGTCTGATGAGTACCGCGAAGACTGGGATTTCTCGGGGCTCGAGCAATACGCGAAGTTCGGGTTCGTGTTGGGGATCAACATCGCGAACGATCGGAACCTGCCGACCTGGCAGCCCGGGGATGAGTTTCTCGCGGCGCGGCAGAAGAGTTTGGGAGCGGGGACCGGGAGCAAGGACTGAGCGCCGTCGCGGACCTCGCGACCTTACGGTCGCGGCTCGAAGGGAGATTGTAATTACCGGGCTTCCACGCGCATCGGGACGCCGCCGCGCGTCCGCAACGTAATCATCGCCTGATAGGCGACTTCCTGATTGGACTCGAAGCGGAAGCGCCATTTCTGGCCGAGCGTGGCGAGCACCAGCACGCCTTCCATCCAGGCGAATCGTTCACCGATGCAGAGGCGCGCGCCGCCGCCGAACGGGAAGTAGGAAAACTTCGGGCGGTCCGCAGAGGCCTCGGGCAGAAAGCGATCCGGATCGAAGCGTTCGGGTTCGGGCCAGTAACGCGGGTTGCGGTGCATGGCGTATGGGCTCATCAACAGAATCGAATGCGCAGGCACTGCGTATTCGCCAAGCTGGTAGTCGACTTTGGCGCGCCGCCCGATCGCCCACGCGGGAGGGTAAAGGCGCATGCCTTCGGCGAGGACCCGCTCGGTATAGGCGAGCCGCGGGACGTCGTCGAAAGTAGGGAGCCGGCCGCCTAACTCGCGGTCGATTTCCTCGTGCATCCGCGCTTCGATCTCGGGATGCTGCGACAGCAGGTACCAGGTCCAGGTGAGTGCGTTCGCAGTGGTCTCGTGACCGGCGAGGAAGAGCGTCATGGCCTCGTCGCGGACCTGTTCGTCGGACATACCCGCTCCTTCGTCCTGCGCGAGAAGGAGCATGGAGAGCAAGTCACCGCGATCTTCGCCGGAAGCGCGGCGCTCGGAGATCATTTTGTAGATGGTCTGATCGAGGCGGGCGCGGGCCTTTTCGAAGCGGCGCACGGCAGGAAGCGGAAGCTTTTCGAGCCATTCGGAAAACGGCACGAACAGCAGATTGAACATGGCGAGAACGGTGGAGAGCGCTTCGCCGATCTCCGCGGCTTCCGTTTCCACGTCGGCACGGAAGAGAGTTTCCGCGACGATCGCCAGCGTCAGGCGCATCATTTCCGCATGCATTTCGATGCGGCTGCCATCGGCCCAGCGGTTCCGGGCGCGCACTGAGAGGTCGACCATCGACGTGGCGTATCCGGCGAGGCGTTCGCGGTGGAAAGCGGGCTGGACCAACCGGCGCTGTTTGAGATGGGCTTCGCCCTCGTTGGTAAGCAGGCCGTTACCGAGTAGGATTTTGGCGCGTTCGAGCGCGCGGCTCTTCTTGAAGGAGCCCTGATTGGTAACGAGGATCTCTTTGACAAGCTCTGCGTCGTTGATGAAGAAGACGCGCTGGTTGGCGAGCCGGAAGTACGAGACGGGTCCGAATTCGGCGGCGGCCTTGATGAGGAAGCGGGGCGCGTCTTTGCGAAACGCGCGAATCGAACCGAAGAACGGAACGCCCTTGGGTCCCGGCGGAATCACATTGCGTTCCGCGACGGCTTCCATGACTACTGTTGGACTCCCACTATTTTCTCAATGTCCAGCGTGACGCCGAGGAAAGCGAGGCACATTTCATCGGTGGTGTTTTCGCCCCAACCAACCGGAATCAGGGGGTTGTTGGGATTGCGGGGGTTCTTTTCCGAGTTGTCGAACGTGCAGGTGACCCGGACGGTAGATCCGCCGGTAAACTTCTGCGGCGTGACGAAGGTGTAGGCTCCCTGCCAATTAAAGTCCCAGTCCGGGATGGAAATTACGGGGGTGGTCTTCTTGTCGGGGCCGGTGACTTCGACCTTGATTTTGCGGCCGAGCAGGTGCATGTGGGGATAGACCCAGATGGCCTCACCGCTCAATAAAGGCAGGATGCTCAGCGAGCCCTTCACGTCATACGATTCGGCGCCGGCGGGAATCTTGAAGCTGGTATTGACGACCGGAATCTCGAACAGGCGCTGCGTGATCTTTCCCGGTTGGAAGTAGAGGCCAATGCGGGTCTGGTCCTCGCCGGTGGCGCGTTGCGGGAAGTAGTGGACCTGCATGATGATCTTGGCGCCCTTGAGCAGTTCGATGCCGATGCCTTCCGGCAACAACTGGGTGCGCTGGCCGGGGGCCCATCCGGCAAGCGTCGCGTTCAGGTTGTTGAGATTGATTTCGATGCCCATTTTATTGCGA
>JBDTTK010000716.1:0-2726 GCA_039930685.1 Bryobacteraceae bacterium
CGAAACTGCCGACATCGTCACGTCGACCACGCACAAAACCCTGCGCGGACCCCGCTCCGGCATGATCCTCGCCCGCGAAAAGTACGGCCCCGCCATCGACAAGAATCTATTCCCTGGTATTCAAGGCGGTCCGCTCGTGCACGTCATCGCCGCCAAAGCAGTCTGCTTCCTCGAGGCCGCGCGCCCCGAGTTCGCCGCCTACCAGAACCAGGTCGTGAAGAACGCGCAAGCATTAGCCGCCCAACTCGCCTCCGCCGGATTCCGCATCGTGTCCGGAGGCACCGACTCGCATCTCCTCCTCGTCGATGTCTTTGCCAAAGGCGTCAAAGGCAAAGAAGCGGAAAAAGGCCTGGATACCGCCCACATCACCGTCAACAAAAACGCGATTCCGTTCGACACCAATCCTCCGCTGAACCCCAGCGGAATCCGCTTGGGCAGCCCGGCAGTGACAACGCGCGGTTTCGCGGAAGCGGAAATGCGCGAGGTCGCCCTATTGATCGCCGAGGTCCTCGAAAACATCAACTCCGAGTCCGTCATCGCGTCGGTTCGCATGAGAGTCTCGACGCTCGCTGAGCGCTTCCCGCTCTACCCTTGGAAATTGCAGCCGGCCGCGGCGGGCCGCTAACGGACCGCGGGATCATGGCGTGCCGCTACGCGTAATCATTGACGTCCGGCACCTCCGGGATTTCGGCATCGGCACGCACATCCGCAACCTGGTCCACGGTCTTCGGTCAGTCAGCGACGCGCAGGCCGCAGCAGAGCTGGGTACTCCAAACCAATATGTCCTCGTCGCCCGCGCGAGCGACCGCGAGGAACTAGCGGATCTCCCTTCCAACTTCTCGGTCTCCGTCTTCGACCGGCATCCCGAGGAAATTGCCAATAACTTCACTTTTCCCGCATTCCTCAGGCAGTTTCCCGACAGCCTGTACCACATGCCCCTGAATTCGGTCGCCTATTGGATGCCGAAGCCCTATATCGTCACCGTCCACGATATGAGCAGCCTGCTCTACCGCGAACGCGGCAATCGGGACCTTCGGGCGCGCCTGCACGAACTGCGCTTCCGCCGCGGACTCGCCCGCGCTGCCCGGATTGTCGCCGTTTCAAACGCTACCCGCAGAGATCTCGAGGATGTCCTGGGGACGCCCTCCGAGCGCATCCGGCGAATCTACAACGCCCCCGATCCCCTGTTTCTCCAACCGCCGCCGAGCGAGGCCCTGGCGAACTCAACACTGGAGCGTTATCAGATACGCTATCCCTTCCTCCTCTATACGGGCACCATCCGCCCGCAGAAGAACGTTCCTCGGCTCGTCGAGGCGTTCGCGGTTCTGCGAGGCGAACTGGAGCAGCATCCGGTCTACAAGGACCTTCGCCTGATCATCATCGGCGACGAATTGTCGAAGTACCCAGCGGTCCGCCGTGCCGTCATCCAGAGCCGCGTGGAGCAATCGGTCCGCTTTCTCGGTTTCGTGCCGCTTGAAACCCTGCGCATCTTCTACGGACAGGCCGAAGCATTCGTCTTTCCGTCTCTGTATGAAGGCTTCGGGCTGCCGCCTCTCGAAGCAATGGCCTGCGGAACGCCGGTGGTCACCTCAAACGTAAGCTCGTTGCCCGAAGTCGTCGGCGACGCGGCCATGATGGTGAATCCTGAAAAGGTATTCGACATCGCCCGCGGAATTCGCGAGGTCCTTCTCGATCCGGCGTTGCGGGCCGATCTGGTCGAACGCGGACGTGACCAGCTTCGGCGTTTCAGTTGGGAGAACACTGCGCGGGAATTTCTGGATACCTACCATGAAGTCGCGTCCGCGGCCGGCCTGTCTTTGGACTAAAGGCGGAATCCCGGCAGCGGAATCACACGGCCGACCGGCTCAAAGCGCGGAACGCGGATCCATTCCGACGGCCGGGACCACGTCCCAGCAGTCAAAAGGTACGTGCATTCACGTCCTTGCCGCAGACCGCGAAGCATCCAGCGGGATTCCGCCTCCACCGCATACAGCCCTTCAATCGCCGGGATAATCGGCCTGGCGCTGTCGAGCACGGCAAATTCGACCGATTCCAAAAACACCGCCATCTCGGCGTCCGGTTCGATTCGGACAAGCGCCGGTGCTCGCAAGCCAATGAGCAGGTGGCATGGAACCACCGCGGTTTCACCGGACCGTTCTGGCGGCGAGCCTCCCGCGCCGATACTTCCTGACAACATCGGGACTTCGGTTCTCGGCTCGGCCTGGTTCCGCAGCAGGTCGACCTCCGCGCCGAGGATGTCTTCACCCAGGAGTTCTCCGAGCGAGAGCTCTAGGCAAGCCAAAAGGTGATCGGCGACCCCTGCCGTCAAGGCCCGATGTCCGCTCAGCAGATGGTGGATATGGGGCTGCGACAGCCCGGTCGCCGATGCCAATCCGCGCTCGCTCACCAATCCGTTGGCGAGCATGGCGCGAACCCGGGTTCGCAGCGCGGCAAGCTGCTGGCCAATGGACAAGCCGGTCGGCACGCCGCGCGAGCGTCCGCCGCGAGGCGTCCTCGTTTCCCCGCTTGAAGCGGTTTTCTTCATAAACAAACGGCCAATACCCTCGGCGCCATCGGACCCGGTCACGGTCGATGGGTTCGATCCATCCCTCGCTGCGATTTCAAATTGAAATAGGGAGATCTGAAATCTATGATTGCGCGATCATATTTCTCTGAATATCCCTGGCCGGACGGACCATTAACTCTCTTCTTAAACAACAAGATGC
>JBDTTK010000717.1:0-2724 GCA_039930685.1 Bryobacteraceae bacterium
AACGCCATCAGGTTCTCAAGGTCGAGCAGCGAGAGCGCCGCGTAGTCCGGATTCGCCCGGCGCTTCGAATACAGGAGACAGAGCAGTCCGACGCGGATCTTGGACTCCGCCTCAATGCCATCCGTGAAATCTTTGCTCAGGAAGATGGTCAGCGCCTGCGTGGTCTGGACCTCGAATTGCCGATCGTATTCGGCGCGGCGGACCGGATCGCGCAGCGTTTCGTAGGCTTCCTGTAGCTTCAGGAAGCGTTCGGCGTCGCCCGTCACCGGATTGTCCGGATGGTAACGCTTGGCGAAGATCCGGAAGACCCGTTCGACGGTTTCGCCTTCCGCGTGGGGGCTGATTTGCAGGAGGTCGTAGTAGTTGAACGGCGTCTGGCGCATTCTCTTACCTCAACCTTAAGGCGTCCGCGCCGTAGGAACAATGCGGGTTTCGCCCTATTTTGCGGAGCTCACGTGCCGGTCCATCCACTCGACGGTCCGCGTCAGCGCATCCACGCGATGCCGCGGCTCCCGGAATCCGTGACCCTCTCGCGGATATCGGACCAGCTCCGCTTCCACGCCGCGCTGGCGCAGCGCCGTGTACATCTCCTCCGCCTGCGTGATGTGGACATCATTGTCCATCTCGCCGTGCAGAAGCATCAACGGCGTAGTGACGCTCTTGATGTGCGCCATCGGCGACCACTTCCAGAGAAGTTCGTAGTTTTCCCACGGATAGCCGTTGAATTCCTGATGGACCAGATCTTGATACAGCGACGTCGCATAAAAGCTGACGAGGTCCGAAACGCTTGCGACCGCAACCGCCGCTTTGAACCGGTTCGTCTGTGTGACGATCCAGTTCGTCATGAAGCCGCCGTAGCTACCGCCCGTCACGCCGAGCCGCTGCGCGTCGATCTCCGGATGCGTTTTCAGCACGTAGTCGACGCCGGCCATCAGATCCTTGTAGTCGCCGCCGCCCCAGTTGTTGATGCTGCCGTCGGAGAATTTCTGGCCGTATCCGGAACTGCCGCGCGGATTCAGCGCCAGCACCGCGTAACCGCGTGCGGCATAGAATTGCGCCGCCGGATTAAACGCCAATCCATTGGCTCCATGCGGACCGCCATGCACCATCAGGATCATCGGCTTCTTCGCACCCGCCGCGACGCCGAGCGCCGGGTAGAAGAATCCCTCGACCCGCGTGCTGTCGAAACTCGGATACGAAAAACGCTCGGGCTTCGAAAGCTCGAAGGCGCTGATCGTCTCCGTGTTGAGCGAAGTCAACTGTTGCGGCTCCCCGCTCGCGGTCGCGCGAAACAACTCGCCGGGCATCGACGGATCGGACATCGTGAACACGATGCTGCCGTCTTTGGCGACATTGAGGTTGGACGCCTGCCCGTTCCGGTCGACCACCGCCTTGGTGTCGCCGTTTTGCGTCAGCACGCGATAGATGACGGACTTGCCGTGGTCGCTGCCGGTAAAGAAGAGCGACTTACTGTCGGCGCTCCACTCCGGATTGGTTTCACGCCGGTCGAGCGCGGCGCCAATCTCTCGCCCTTCGCCGCCGTCCGATGAGACGACCCAGATATGCGTGTCCTCAGCCATCGAATCGATCGTAGTCAGCCGGCGCTTCGTCGCGGTGTAGGCGATCCACTTGCCGTCAGGCGAAACTTGCGGATCCATTTCGACGCCGGGCGTGTGCGTCAACTGCCGGACGCCGCCCGACGACGGCGTGACCGCGAAGATGTCGTAGTTGAGATTCGCATCCGGATCGCGGTCGCGATTCGAAAGAAACACAATCTCGCGCCCGCCCCAGTCTATGGAGTGCTCATCGTAATTCCCGGACGTGACGGCCTTGGGCGTCCCGCCGGAAGCCGGAACCACGTAGATGTGCGTCCGCCGGTTGTCGGAATAGGACGTCCGCGTCTTGTAGAGAATCCGCGTTACCACCATCGGGTCGGGCGGAGCGGGCTTCGGCTCCATCGTGCCCGCGAACGCGATCTGTTTCGAATCCGGCGACCACGTCAGCGAATTTCCCGAATGCGCGAGGAACGAATTGCTGTGGTCGTAGGCGCAGACCTTGGTCTGCTTGCCGCTCGCCGCGTCCGTCACGAAAATCGCCTGACCGCCACCGTCACGCGCAATGTAAGCGAGTTTCTTTCCGTCCGGCGACCAGCGCAAAGAACTGGCGCCGTCCGGGACACCCTTCATCGCCTTGGGATCGCCGCCCGCTGACGGCATCGTCAGCACCTGCGTCGACGCCTTCCCGTTCTTCGTGTCGTTGGTCGACAGCGTGAATGCGATGCGCGATCCGTCTGGCGACAGTTGCACTTCGCCGATCAATTTGCCCGACAGCGTATCCTCCGCCGTGAGAGGACGCTGAGCAAGCAGAACGCCCGCGCCCACAAGCAGCGCGAGAGCCAGCCGAATCACTTCGAGATCCCCATGGCCGTCAGGATGAAGGCCCAGTCGAACGCCGTCTCCTTGATCTGCTCATAGCGTCCGGAAGATCCGAAGTGACCGCTCCCCATCTGGATCTTGAGCAACAGCGGATTCTTGTCGTGCCGCAGCGCTCGCATCGAAGCCGTCCATTTTGCGGGCTCCCAATACGATACGCGCGGATCGTTCAGTCCGCCCGTGACCAGCATCCACGGATACGCCTTCTTGCCCTCGACGTTTTCATAGAACGTAGTGGCCACGATCAGCCCATGGCGATTCTCGCTGAGCACGTGACCCATATGCGACAGCT
>JBDTTK010000718.1:0-2716 GCA_039930685.1 Bryobacteraceae bacterium
GAAGCCAGAGAAAAAGCCAAGGCGCTCGTGGCGAGCTTCCGCCGCTGAAGGCCGTCTATCTCCGCAATCGCCAAGAAAGCCGCCAAAACAGACGACGCATCGATCCGAATCGGAACCCGCGGGTCGCTCTTGGTTCCCAATCGATCGTGCATCCCCTGTCTTGCGCGGCTCTCCGGGCGAGTCCAGCGATATCGAGGCGTCCTCCGAGAGCGCCCCGAGCCACCACCTAATCCAGCCTGACTATCCGAGCTGGAGCGGAATCCATCTGGGTGGACTTTTTTCACCGCTCACAGCCCGGACAGGCCGTTGCAGCACCTGTTCCCCTCCGACATATGTATGCGCGCAGACATCCCAGGAAAGGGATCAAAGTTTTTTGGTAAAGAGTCAGGGGTGGCCGAGTTTATGAACAAACCTTTACGCTGCTTGGGCTTCCGGTCATGGTAAGATCTGACCAAGATCCTACCTCGAGGTATTTTTCCCATGATGAACCGTATTGTGACTCTGGCCGCCACCGTTGCGTTTGCCGCCCTAAGTGCCGTCGCCGCCCCGAATCTGTCGGGCGAGTGGAAGCTGAACGCAGCCAAGAGCGACTTCGGACCGGTCCCCGCGCCGGACAAGATGATCCGTAAGATTATGCACGCGGATCCGTCCCTCAAGATGACGACGATGCAGTCCGGGGCTCAGGGAGAGGTAACCAGTGAACTGGCCTACACGACGGATGGCAAAGAGACCGTTAACAAGTCCGCCCGCGGCGAGGTAAAGGGCACAGCCAAATGGTCCGGCGAGAACCTGATCATCGACAGCAAGCGCGAGTTCCAGGGCGCGGAAATCACCCAGCATGAGACATGGTCGCTCGGCGATGACGGCAAGACGCTTACTGTCCTTAACAAGATCACCGCTCCGCAAGGCGAGTTCGATCTCAAGATGGTTTTTGAAAAGCAATAAGCAGGAATCTCAATGAGTACCACCCGACGACTCTTATTGATGGGCTTGATGGCAGTCTGCGCCTTTGGGGCGGACTTCTCCGGCAAATGGAAGCTGGACGCCGCCAAGAGCGACTTCGGTCCGATTCCGCCGCCGGAGTCGATGACCCGGGTCGTGAGCCAAACGAAGGCCGCGATCACCTTTGAAACGACGCAGAAGAATGCCCAGGGCGAAGTCGTCACGAAATACGTCTTTCCACTGGACGGCTCGGAAGCTACGAGCAAGTCCGACCTGGGAGAGGTAAAGGGCACCGCGGTCCGGGAGGGTGAAGCCATCCGGATCAAGACCAAGCGCGAAGCCAACGGCATGGAAATCACGTTTGATGAGTTGTGGACTCTGGCAGCGGACGGCAAGACCCTCAACGTCGCAAATAAAGTTGGCACCCCGCAGGGTGAATTCGATCTCAAGTTAGTACTCGTTAAGCAGTAAGGAAACCATAGGACAGGTCACGTTAGGGGTATACGTATATGCAAACTCGTCGAATCATTGTCGTTGCCGCACTCACACTCGCGCTCGCCGCGATGGCGTCGGCGCAGAAGCCGAACTTCTCCGGGACCTGGAAACTGGACCCGGCGAAGAGCGATTTCGGACCGCAACCCGTTCCGGATACCATGTCGGTGAAAGTCACCCATGACGATCCAAAACTCAAGATCTTCCAATCCGGCCCCCAGGGCGACTCGGAGATGGCCTTCACCACCGACGGCAAGGAAGTCACGAATCAGATGCAGGGCATGGATGTGAAGGGCGTGGCCAAGTGGGAGGGCGCAGCCCTCGTCGTCGACAACAAGCTTGACCTCGGCGGTACGGAGGTTACCTTCAAACAGACCTACGCGTTGTCCGAAGACGGAAAAGTGCTCACAAACAAGACGCATATCGTCTCTCCGCAGGGAGAGTTTGACATGAAAATCGTGTTTAATAAGCAATAGGAGAAACGTTCGCGTTTCTCAGGGCCTCACGCTTCTCCACCCGCAGCGTGAGGCCCAACCTGTTTCTGGCCCACGCCGTCTGACGCGATTCCGGCCGCCTGCTTATTGCGCTTGGCCCTTCCGGCGATCGCCAGAAGGATCGTCGCCAAAGAAGCAAACGGAATCGTCACCCCAATAGCCGTCCACCATCCGATACCAACTCCGACGGCCTTATCAATCAGCATCACGGCGCCCAGAGCCATCGAGATGGCTGCTGCGATTCCGAATCCGACCGGACGCGATCCGCGCGCGACGACTGCGAAAAGAACCAGCGCGAGCACTAGCGCTGCCACTCCCGCGGGACGGACCGGGTGACGCGCCAACGAAGCAAACGCGATCAACACGGCTACTCCGCCCGTGACTCCTGGAAACACGAGCCCTGGCAGGAGGAATTCGAGCATAATTCCGAAAATTCCGACCGTTAATAGGAGGAAGGCCGCGTTAGGATCGGCGAACGGCTGAAGGACTCGTTGGCGAATCGCCGGCTGTTCGGAGGGCGTGGCGGAAGCAGCGATCGACGCCGCGGCCCCCGCACCCACCTGAGCCGCGAGGTGTTCGGGAGCGGCGGACGCGCAAAGCAGGGCCTCGAGCAGCAATCCAATCAGAAATAAGAGCCGACGCACGATTCCCAGCTTAGCGCTCGCACGCCTGTAGATGGATCGCAGAGAAATCGGAATTAAGGGGTCAAACTCTCAGATGCCGGCTTGCCGTCTCCAGGCCAAAGGCCAGGGCAAGCCAAACCTGCCAATGCGAGAACAGTCCCTGGC
>JBDTTK010000719.1:0-2703 GCA_039930685.1 Bryobacteraceae bacterium
ATGGCGGTTCCGCGTGGGGAGAGAGCGCTTCGGCTTCGGCAAGTCCGCCGGAGAGCTTGAGGATTCCGGTTGCCCGCGTGAGGCGCTGCAACCCGGTCGCCTGATACAGCCAGAGCATCCGGCCGGCGAACGCGAGCCATCCGCGGCTTGGCAACAAGGTCTCGAAGATGAACCCGCGTAACAGGCGCGCGGTCCACGGGCGGGGCACCCTCGCCTCGATCTCCGCGCGGGCCGCTTCGACCAGTCGTCCATATTGGACGCCAGACGGACAGGCGGTTTCGCAGGCGCGGCACGCCAGGCATAAATCGATGTGCTGCTGATACGACTCGCTTACCGGAGCGCCATTGGCCACTTGGACCATCTGGTAGATGCGCCCGCGCGGTGAGTCCATCTCCACGCCGGATGCGTCGCCAACGTCTGCTTCGCCCGGTTGAACGAAGCCACCGTCCGGGTGCTCCAGAAAAACGGCTGCGAAGTGCATGTGCCCGCCGACCAGACTTGCTGCGGAGCCCTGCACGTCCATGCCGGCCTGCGCGATCCCGCGCGCGTCCTGGCGCGGCGGAACATCGACGCGGTTGCCGGTCAGGGATTCGATGCCGTCTTGACCAACGCCGGCGGGTGCGGCTCGACGTTGAAGGAATACGATGAGCTGCTCGAGCACGACCCGAATTACTCCGCGAAAGCCGTCGAGTTCAAGGCGCGGATGAAAGACGTCAACGAATTTCTGGCATCCGTCGAACTGAACCGGGAAATGGGTCAATTAGCCTGGACCGTGACCTACCAGGATTCGTGCCACTTGGCGCATGGCCAAAAGGTGCGTTCGGCCCCACGCGAGTTGCTGCGCGCCGTGCCCGGTTTGACGTTGACGGAAATGACCGGGTCTGACCAGTGCTGCGGCAGCGCCGGCATATATAACGTCGTGCACACGGACATGGCGATGTCGCTGCTCGAAAAGAAAATGGTGAACGTGGCCCGCACTCGCGCGAACGCCATCGTGACCGCGAACCCTGGCTGCATGCTGCAGCTGCGCGCCGGGGCCGAGCGGTTCGGTTCCGGCCAAAGCGTCTACCATGTGATCGAAGTCCTGGACGCCGCCTACGCGGCAAACGCGCACTCCTAGGATCTTCGGGAATTTATCACGGATTGGGGTGAATGCGATTGCGCGAACTCGGGCGAGGCCACACACTCGACCGCAATGCTTCTTTTTCGCCTCCTGCTCGCGACGACGCCGATTTGGGCGCAGGCTCCGCCCATGCACGGGAACTTCGAGCGCGACCTCGGCGCGGACTGCGCTCACTGTCACACTGGAACGGACTGGACCGACGCGTCAAAGCCCGCGTTCGACCGCGCGCGCCGGATGTCCGCAATGGTTCGAGAGATCAACAGCGGGCCAGTGAGGGATCTTGGCGGCGTCACCTGCTATACCTGCCATCGCGGCAAGCCAAAGCCCGCCCGAATTCCGCGCGCGACTTGGGAAGCCATCGCCGCGAAGTGGCCCGCCGGACTCGCCGCAGACCGCCGCCTGGCAATGAGTGTCTATTCCGCGTCGCTCGGCGTCGATTGCGGCCACTGTCATGAAAGCGCGGACTACGCCGGCGACAGCAAGCGTCCGTTCGGCGTCACGCACACGATGGTCGACATGATGTCCGGCATCCCCAAGCACTTCGAGAATGAGGGCCGCCCCATCTTTCAGTGTTTCAGTTGCCACCACGGCGCGCTGAAGCCGCAGCGAGTTCCCTGAATAGAGAAAGGCGGACCAGTCCGGGTCCGCCTTCGTTCCATCCTCCGCGCGGCCTAATTCTCCTGAATTACGATTTCGGAAACGACGCCATCCAGCAAGCGTACCGTGCCGACGTTTCCCGTCTTCGAAGCAAAGCGCAGAATCTCGAGCGCGGCACCGTCTTCATACATCGTGATGCTGGATGCGGGAGTTCCAAGCTTGGCTAATACCGCCTCTCGCTTCGTTCCCGCGGTCAACCCGCTCAGCACCTCGCGCGTCGGAACGATCTCCGGAACAACAGGCCTCGGCGCAGCTACGGCGACCGCCGGCGCGGGCGCTTCGGGCTCTTGACCTTCGGCCGCGGTATGAGCCGGATGAGTCGCGCGCGGACCAGCAGCGGAAGCCCTGCGGCTGGGAGCGGGCAATGACGCCGGGGGAGCCGCCGCCGAACCATTTCTCGGCACAACCTGGGGAGTCCCCAACTTGAGCATCGGTTCTTCCGTCGGCTTCGCGGTGCTCTTCTCACCGGCTTTCGCCGTTGTCTTCGCCTGTCCGTCGATCTTGCCGAAGATATTGCTCATGCCGTCGCTGACTCTTTTGCCCGCCACGCCGCCCACGCTGCCGCCTGCGGCAGCAGCCGCGTGTTCGGTCATCGCCTGTCCGAAAACTAACGGCGCCACCGACAAGGCCAAGACCGAAATAGAAAGGAATCGCATCATACCTCCGTTCATATGGACATCTTATCAATCAGTTAACTCGATTCCTGCCAGGGATTGACCTTATTTCTAGTACTGATTTCCACTGGGTCACTATAGCACCACTTTCTTGTGGTGTCTCGTGCGATTTAACGCTATATTGGAAGTAGCGGGGTGTTCTCAAATGCTGGAAGTTCATGCCGAACCGCGCGTAGCGGTTAGCCCGACTACGATCGTCGGGCTGACCACGACCGAGTCGCCCTTTATCGAAGAAGCCCAGCGTACCGG
>JBDTTK010000720.1:0-2688 GCA_039930685.1 Bryobacteraceae bacterium
CGGAGCGCAAGTTGTCCCCGTATGGATCGACGGAGCCGTCCATAGCGTATTCAGCCGCATGAAGACCAGCGCGGCGGTCCCGATTCGCCTGCGGTTATTCCCCAAAATTCGCATCACGATGTTTCCGCCGTCGACCATTCCGATGCCCGAAGCGCGCCGGCCACGCGACCGCCGGCGGATCGCCAGCGAAAAGCTGCGTCGCGTCATGCAGGAAGCCGGATTCAGGGCGCGGCGGACGACGACAATCTTCGAAGACTTCCTGAATACGGTCGATGCGCAGGGGCGCGGCCGCGGCGTCATGGAAGATCTGCGCGAAACGGAAGAGACCTACGGCCAGATCCTTCGCGCCAGCCTCGCCCTCGGCCGCATTGTGTCGAAGCTGACCGAGGAGAACGAGCGCGTCGGCGTTTTGATGCCCAACGTGAACGCCACCGTGTCGCTGGTCTTGGGGATGCTTTCGCAGCGCCGCGTTCCGGCGATGCTCAATTACACATCCGGCGCGGAAGGCATGCAGCACGCCTGCAAGATCGCCACCATCAAAGTCGTCATCGCGTCCCGCGCGTTCGTAGAAAAGGCCAAGCTCGGGCACATGCTCGAGAAACTCCAGGGCATCAATCTCATTTACCTCGAAGATGTCCGGCCGATGTTCACGCTCGGCGACAAGCTGTGGCTGATGTTGTGGGCGCTGCGCTTCCCGCGAGCCGTGATGAAGCAGTCGCAGCCGGACGACGCCGCCGCGGTCCTCTTCACCTCAGGCTCGGAAGGGAAACCGAAGGGCGTGGTTCTTAGCCATCGGTCCATCCTGGCCAACCACTCCCAGATGCTGTCGGTGATCGACGTGACGGCGCGCGACAAATTTCTGTGTGCCCTGCCCCTCTTCCACTCGTTCGGCCTGTGCGTCGGCGCACTATTTCCGCTGCTCGCCGGAAGCCGCATCTTCCTCTATCCGTCGCCCCTGCACTATCGCGTGATCCCTGAGATCCTGTACGACCGTGACTGCACCGTGATGTTTGCGACCAGTACCTTCCTGGGCAACTATGCGAAGTTCGCCCATCCCCTCGACTTCCGCAGCCTTCGCTATGTCGTATCCGGAGCCGAAAAGCTCCACGAAGAAGTGCGCCATGTTTACTACGAGAAGTTCGGCGTCCGCATCCTCGAAGGCTACGGCGCAACCGAGTGCTCACCCGTGGTTTCGGCCAACACGCCCGCCGCGAATCACCCCGGTACCGTCGGCGAAATCTTCCCCGGCATGGAGTATCGAGTCGCTCCCATCCCCGGCATCGTCGAAGGCGGCGAACTCCACGTCCGCGGACCGAACATCATGCTCGGCTATTTCAAGGAGAAGGCACCCGGCGTCATCGAGCCTCCGGAGTCCGAATTCGGACCGGGCTGGTACGACACCGGCGACGTCGTCTCGGTGGATGACAATCGCGCCATCACGATTCTGGGCCGCCTGAAGCGATTCGCGAAAGTCGCCGGCGAAATGGTATCGCTCGAAAGTGTCGAACGCATCGCGACCGCTGCATCTCCGAAGCATCACCACGCGGCGAGCTCCTGGAAAGATCTACAGCGCGGAGAACTGATCGCCCTGTTCACCGAAGATCCGGATCTCAAACGCGAGCATCTCCAGACTGCGGCCCGCGAGATCGGCCTGCCGGAGATCGCCATTCCGCGCCGAGTCATCCATATCGACAAGCTGCCTCTCCTCGGCAACGGCAAGCGCGATTACGTCGCGCTAGGAATGATGGCCGAAGAGTACGTCAAGAAAGAAACCGTCAAGCAATGACCACTCCAGCCCTGCCGTACAGCCGCAAGGAGCAGTGGGGCTGGTACATGTACGACTGGGCCAACTCAGCCTTTTACACAACGGTCGTCACCCTGTTTCTGGGCCCCTACCTTACGTCGCTCGCGAAGAGTGCCGCGGACGCAAACGGAAGTATCTTTCCGTTCGGCATTCAGATCGATCACCGATCGTTCTGGGGCTACGTAGTGGGCATCTCGGTGTTCACGCAGGTCATTTTTCTGCCGCTGATCGGGGCCCTGGCCGACTTTTCACACCGAAAGAAGTTCCTGCTCGCCGCCACCGCGTACTTGGGCTCGGCCGCGACCCTCGCGATGTTCTTTCTCCAAGGCGAGACGTATCTCGCCGGCGGACTCCTCTTTCTCATCTCGAATCTAGCTCTCGGCGCATCCATCGTCGTTTACAACTCGTTCCTCTCAGACATCGCGGCGCCCGAGGATCGCGATGCCGTGTCCTCCAAGGGATTCGGATTTGGGTACCTCGGCGGCGGACTACTCCTGGCCTTGAACCTGGGCCTCTACAGCAACGCGGAGAAGTTCGGCGTGACGGAAGGAATGGCAGTCCGGATCAGTCTGGCGTCGGCGGGTGTGTGGTGGGCGCTGTTCACGGTTCCGGCCCTGATCCGCCTCCGCAACCGCGCCCCGGCGCGCGTGAACCTTTCCGGCCAGAGCGTCTTAACCGTCGGATTCACGCAGTTGTTTCGCACGCTCGCGCATCTGCGCGGCTTTCCGCAGACGCTACTGTTTCTATCCGCGTACCTCCTTTATAACGATGCCATTCAGACCGTGATTTCGTTGGCCTCGCAATTCGGCAACGACGAGTTGAAGATTCCGCTCTCGACCCTGACCCTTGCCATTCTCATGGTGCAGTTCGTGGCGTTCTTCGGG
>JBDTTK010000721.1:0-2688 GCA_039930685.1 Bryobacteraceae bacterium
CGGCGCTCTCGAGTGCCGTTCCCTAACTCTCAACGGGAAGCGTCACACCCCCAACGCGACTGTGAAAGAGGGAGAGACTCTCCGCCTGTGAAGCCCGTCATTGCCTTGATTGGCGGCTTCCTCGGCGCAGGTAAGACTACGCTGATTCTTGCCGCCGCGGCCCTCCTTCAACGCCGCGGTGTTCACGTCGCCGTGGTTCTCAATGATCAAGGGGACGATCTCGTGGACACTCAGTTCGCCCGATCATTAGGGCTATCCGTCGATCAGGTTGCGGGCGGCTGCTTCTGCTGCCGCTTTCCCGATCTGATTGAGTCTCTCGACCGCCTCGCCTCCGCTGAGATCATCTTCGCGGAAGCCGTGGGCAGTTGCACCGACATCGTCGCAACCACCTTGCGGCCGTTGCTCCGCGATTACCCGGATCGCTTTCGAGTTGCTCCGCTCACCGTCGTGCTCCACTCGGCCGCTCCGTTCGCGAGTCCCGATCTCGAATTCCTAAACGCCAACCAGCAAGCTGAGGCGGATGTGTTGGTGGGGTGGGCCGCTGACCTGCCTGCCGGCGCCCGGCGCGTCAATGCAGTGACCGGTGAGGGTGTGGCCGAGTGGCTCGATGAGATTCTGTCCGGCGACCTTCAGGTCGCTGAGCGTCCGCTGACTCTCGACTACGCTCGCTACGCCGAGGCCGAAGCATCGCTCGCTTGGCTAAATACGCGCGTGACAGCCGCGGCCGTTCCCGCGATCTCTCCCGCTATGCTGGTCGGCCCGCTCCTTGATCGCCTCTCTGCCGCGGTGCCCGGCATCGTTCATCTGAAGCTTCTTGTGCAATGCGAAGCAGGCTACTTGAAAGCCGCCCTCACGGCGTCCGGCTCCGAACCCGCAGTCGAGGGCACACTGGACGCGTCCCCCTGCCGCGTTCACGAAATCCTCTTGAATGTCAGGGCGCTCACCGGACCGGAGGAACTCCAAAATGCCGTCGAGAGGGAATTCGCCGCTCTTCCTGCCCGCCTGACTTGGCGGAACCTCCGTTCGTTTCGCCCCGCCGCTCCTGTGCCATGGCACAAGACGGTTTAGCGCCAGGTCAGGCAAGCGACATCAGGTTCGCCCCACTCAAGGCCGGGCGAGCAGTTCGCGGCGCGCGTCCTTTGTTGTGCTAGCGTAATTGCCTATATGAAACGGCTTCGACTAAACTCCGGTTCTCTTGCCCTCGCTGCTCTCATCTCCTTTTCGGCCATCGCCTCCGCGCAACCGCGCCCGATGACCCTTGTCGACGTCATCAACGTTCCGCAGGTTAGCGATCCGCAATTGTCGCCCGACGGGCGTCAGGTCCTGTTTGTCCGGTCCGACGCAAACTGGAAGGCGAACCGGCGCATCAGCCACATCTGGCGTATCGACGCGACTGGCACGGGCCTGATCCGACTCACCAGCGGTCCGGACGGCGAGTCGTCGCCGCGCTGGTCGCCCGACGGACACACGATCGCGTTCATCGCCAAGCGCGCCACCGAACCGGAAGCGGCCGCGCAAGTCTGGCTCATCGCGAATGCCGGCGGCGAAGCCCGCGCCTTGACGTCTCACCCGACTGCTGTTTCGAATCTCATCTGGTCGCCTGACGGAGGCGCCATTTACTTCCGCGCCCCGGACGCCAAAAGCGACGAACGGAAGGCGCGCGAGAAAGCCAAAGACGACGTCATCGTGTTCGATGAGGACTTCCAGCAGCAACATGTCTGGAAGGTCGCCGTTGCCACGAAGAAGGAAACGCGCATCACCGAAGGCGCGTACTCGGTTCTTTCCTACAATCTCTCGAACGACGGAACGAAGATTGCGATGCATCGCGCTCCGTCTCCGCTGATGGGCGACATCGAGCAGAGCGAGGTCTGGGTCAGCGGCAGCGACGGCCAAGACGCCGTCGCGATCACCCACAACCACGTCCAGGAATCCGATGCCTCGCTCTCTCCGGATAATACCCAGCTCCTGTTCCTCTCTCAAGCGAATAAGGCATACGAGCCCTACTTCAACCGGAAGATCTTTACGGTGCCCGCCTCGGGCGGACCCGCTCAGCTTCTGATGCCGGACCTGACTTACGAAGTCGATCACGCCGAATGGTCGAAGGACGGCAAGTCGATTTACTTCCTCGCCAACATGGGCGTCCATGCGGAGCTGTTCAGCGTACCCGCGCGCGGCGGCAAGCCCGAGCAACTGACCAGCGGGAAGCATTCGCTGACGGGTTGGACGTATTCGCCCGTAACGAACGCCCACATCTATACCGAGCTCCAGATGACGAGCCCCGGCGAGGTGTGGATCGACCCGGCGAGTGGTGGTTCCGCGCCGCATAAGGTCACTTCGGTCTTCGACAATCTGACGCGCGATTTCCGGCTTCCCAAGCAGGAGCGCATCGAATGGAAGGGCGCCGACGGCGTGACCGTCGAAGGCCTAATTTACTATCCTCTCGACTACACGCCGGGCCAGCGGTATCCGCTCGCCGTCCAGACGCACGGCGGACCGCAGGCGTCGGACAAGTTCGGCTTCGGCGGCAGCCAGAACTATGTTGCGGTTCTCGCCGCCAAAGGCTACGCGGTCCTCCAGCCGAACTACCGCGGCAGCACAGGATACGGCGACCCATTCGTTCGTGACATGGTCGGCCACTACTTCCAGAACGCCCATCTCGACGTCATGGCCGGCGTCGACGAGCTGATC
>JBDTTK010000722.1:0-2682 GCA_039930685.1 Bryobacteraceae bacterium
ACCGGTTCCGGACCGCATGACTTCTTCCATCAGGTTGGTCATCAGATACGCGACGCGCGGATCGATCACCGGCTTGCGCTCGATTTTGCTCTCGAACACATCGGTGCCTTTTTCGTTCCGGATGGCCTTCACATACGTTGGCCGGATGAAGACGCCCTTGTTCGGGAAGATCGTGTAGGCGCCTGCGATTTCGATCGGCGTTACTTCGTAAGCCCCCAGCGCCAGAGCGGGCGTCGGCCGGATGTCGAGGTTCATCCCAGCATTCCGCGCAATCCGCACGATACTGTCGAAGCCGACGGCTTCGCCGACTTTCACCGCGGGAATGTTGAGCGATTTCGCGAGCGCCGTCCGCAGCGAGACCTGGCCGAAGTAGTGATTGCCGTGATTGTTCGGCTCATAGGACTTGTTGTCGTACCAGAAGGTGGTCGGCTCGTCCTGGATCTGGCTGACCGGCGTGAAGACCTGCGAGGCGCCTTCCGTAATGGCGGTATTCATGGCGGCTGTGTAGACGAATGGCTTGAACACGGATCCGGGCTGTCTCTTGGAGAGCGACCGGTTGAGCTGGCTTTGGCCGTAGTTCCGGCCGCCGACGAGAGCTTTGATTTCGCCCGTCTCGGTATCCAGCGCCACAAGAACCGCTTGCGCCTCGGGAACGGTTGTTCCGTACCCCTTGAACCGGCGCTTGAGCGCCGCATCCACCTCGACGAGTCCGGCGCGCATGGCAGCCGACGCGTCGCGCTGGAGGTTCATGTCGAGCGTCGTGTATACGCGATACGACTGGCCCTGGAAATCGTGTTCCTGGAATTTGGAGGTTAGAAGATCGTTGACCAGATCGACGAAAAACGGCGCTTCCGTCGATTCCGACTCGCCGCGAGTCACTTTAAGATCGGTCGCGACGGCGTCCTCGTATTGAGTCTGATTGATGAAGCCGCCTTCGCGCATCATGCGGAGGACGATGTCCCGCCGGGCCTTGGCCTTCTCCGGCGCGCGGAATGGGTTGCGTGAGCTCGGCGCCTGGACCATTCCGGCGAGCGTCGCCGCTTCGGGAAGGGTGATCTGAGTCAGATCCTTGCCGAAATAGACCTGTGCGCCTTCTCCGAATCCACGGATGGCAAAACTGCCCTGGTGACCCAGATCGATCGAATTGGCGTAGTACTCGAAGATCTGTTGCTTCGTCAGCTTCTGTTCGAGGTGAAGAGTAATCAGCGCCTCGGGAATCTTGCGGCGCCAACTGCGCTCGGTCGAGAGCCATAGCGTCCGCGCAAGCTGCATGCTGACGGTGGAGGCGCCTTGACCGCGGCGGCGGTCGCGAATGTCGACCCACACGGCGCGGAGCAGTCCGATGGGGTCAAACCCGGCGTGCGCAAAAAAGCGTTTGTCTTCGGCCGCGAGGACCGCATTCACCATCACCTGAGGAATGTCGCCGAACTGCACGATGCGCCGCTTCTCGCGCTTGCGATCGAAGAGATTGGTGATCAGCTCCGGCTCGAGCATGTAGCGCGTCCGCTCGGTGTTATCCCGGAGGGACACGATTTGGCTGACCTTGTTATGGGCGAACTTGATGACGGCGGGCTCTTCGTCGTAGGCGTCCGGTCCCGGATAGACGTCGATCACGTCGCCGCGGACCTGATACCAGCCCATGCGGGAGTTCTTGGACTCCGCGTAGCCGCAGCGCCGCAAATGCGAGGCAATCTCGGCGGCAGTTGTTTCCTCGCCGACGACCAGCGGGTCGGGCGCTGCAAACAGCATCGAGCGGTCGTCGAAGGGGCCCGCCTTCAGTTTGTCGTCGATCAGCTTCGAATAATGGACGTAGAAATAGGTAAAGACCGAGAGTCCGATGACGGTCGAGATCACGAACGTGAGGAGGAACGCCTTGCCCCACGGATTCGTAAAGAGACGGCCGAGCCACGCTCCCTGGGGAAAATGAAGACGAAGGCCTCGGCCGCTCGCCTTACTTTTTGGTTTCCTCGAGGGAGACGAGTTCTTTCCAGTAGTCTTCATGCGGTTGCCAGTCTCGTTGCTTCGCGCCTTCGAGCTGGAGTTCGTTCTCTTTCAGGGTCCCATGCCCAAACGGACAAATCCACTCCAGTCTTGGAGGCGCGAGGATGATGTACTTCCACGAGCCCGTGGTAATCGGCATCCGCAAATGGCGGACACAAGTTCGGCAGCGGTATCGTTGATCCCAGATGACCCCCCAAAGCAAACCGGTCGAGATCAGCCAGAACCCGAACACGATGAAGGTATAGGTCAAATCCACGGCAAACGGGTGCAAGTTGCCGTACCGATAGGGAAGCGGATGCGCAAAGTGGTTGCGGATGTACCACTCCATCCCAGCAACGAGGAGCGCCCAAACTACCAGCTTCGCCGCCAGATAAGCCCAATACTTCATGACTCATTGGACTCCTGGACCCGGTTGCAAGTTCCAAGCTCCAAATCGTAGTGTCCCACAGCGCCGAGGAGCCCGGAGAACGGTATCCTCGAAAAAATGGAATCCACGGGACGATCGGCATGCGTCATAGTCATAGAACACAAGGTCATATACACAAGACGATGCAGGCCGTCCTCAAAGTTCTGTCGATCTTGGCCGCCGGGCAGGCGACCCTGCTCGGACAGACCCTGATGAACCCCGCGAGTCCGCAGGGTGCGCGCTTTGTGGAGATCTTCGAAGCGGACCAGGCCGGC
>JBDTTK010000723.1:0-2678 GCA_039930685.1 Bryobacteraceae bacterium
CCAGCTCTGTTTGGAGTCGTAGTACCCAAGTCGGCAGGTGTCTGGATTCCGTCCCGTTGGTCGGTTGACACACCCCCGAAATCCGGCTATACTAAGGGCTCTCGTGGAAGTGCCTGAAAGCACCTCCCGATCCGTTGTTTGACAATCGAGGTTTTGGTCTATTCGGATGGCCCCATGCCGGCGTGCACTGCTTCGCGGAAATGAAGGTTTTTACCTAGGGCGATTTGCGGCTGGGGCGAACGGATGCTGAAATCACGCGCGTTGCTTATCGCGGCCCTGCTCGCCGGCGAATGCCGGGCGGGCGTCGTGGCAACCTGGCTGTTCGACGAGCAGACGCAAGCGTATCCCAGTTCCGTTCTCAGCGATTGCGGCCCGAATGGATACTCGCTGGTCCTTGGCCGGGGCGCGCGACTTGTCCCAGGACGGTTCGGACATGCTCTTGCGCCGTCGGAGCCTGAACCTCTCGACATTCGCGGTGCCCTAGTGCGACCAGAATCCGCGTCCGCCCGGCTTTTCGGCCTCGTGCCGAGCCCGATTCCAGCCGGACGCCACCTCCAACCGATGTGGTGGCAGAACGCAACCTTCGCTGGGCTGCTCACTGCGGGCGAGAAGCATTTGCGGACCCCCGACGTCTCGAATCCAAGCGATACGAAGCTGAATCTGGGCGCGTTCGATTGGACCGTTGAATTCTGGTATCAGACGCGAACCCGAGGTACGGAAGGAGTGGTGTTCGAGATTGGCCAGGGTCCGCGCGGGGAGAACGAGCACGTTACGCGATTGACGCTGTCGGCCGACCGCCGGACATTCCGTTTGCTCAACGAACCGTCCGCCTCCACAGTCGTCATAACCACCGACGAGGCCGCGCTCACCGGATCGGGATGGCACCACCTCGCCTTCACCTACACCGCCGCGGACGGCCAGGTTCGCCACTACGTGGATGGCAAGCTGCAAACTCTACCTCCCAGAGCGCAGCTCCGGGCGCTGACGCACGGCGACGAGGCATATTTCACGGTCGGACGCGACAGCGCATGGGGCCGGCCTCTCAGCGGCCTCCTCGACGAACTCCGCTTCAGTGACAACGTCTTGTACGCCGCGGAATTTACGCCGCCCGCGACGTTCTCCAAAACGTACGCAGGCGGATTTCATCCAGTCGCCCTGAAGCGTGGACCGCCCTTGTTATTCGTCAAATCGGCGAAGACGAGCCCTGTGATCGAACTCGGCAGCCGCAGGCATCTGTTCATCGACGATGCCTTCATCGCGCAAAGCCAGAACATTGCATTCGTTCCGAATCCGCCCAAGCGCATGGAGAAGGTCGCGGACGAAGTGCGCGGCCATCTCACGATGGTGGACGACCAGACGGGTCTGCTGCGGATTACTATCGCGGCCCGGACGACTCCCTCGCGGTCATGACGTCACGGGACGGTATCCATTGGGATCGGCCCGACGTGGGCCATGGCGCGTACAAAGGCCAACGCAATATCGTGCTTCCTAAGCCCGTCGGAATGGGCGTCGTCTTCCTCGACCCGAACGCGCCGCCCCAGCGCCGGTACAAGTACGTGAGCGGCATCAAGCGGCAGGGCATCTACGTCTTCTACTCGAGTGACGGCTATAGGTTCGAGCAGCATGAAACGTCGGCGCTGCCGTTCTCGGCTGGATCGCAATCCTCGGCGTATTACGACGATCAGCGCCAACTGTACGTGTTCCAGCACCGGTCGGATTACGGCATGACGCCCGGCGGCGCGACCAGCCGGCGATTCCTGCTGTCGGAGGTCACCAACCTCTTCGAGCCCTGGCCCTTTGAGCGGCTCACTGCAGAACGCACGGCGCAAATCGCAAAAACCGAGCCCATTCAGAACCTGAAGGTCGATCCCTGGTTCCTCGACAACGGGCCGCTGGTGCCGTCGGGATTCGGTGCCGAACTGCCCACGGTGATGGCTCCCGACGCTCGCATCGATCCGGTGGGCACCGACATTTATGTCACCGACGCCCAGAAGTATCCGTGGGCTCCGGACACCTACCTGGCTTTTCCCGCGATGTACTTTCACTATCAGAAGGACGGACCTCCTTCGCGCCGCGCGCTTGGCGAGCCCAACCTCAAGCGAGGCTCCGGCGTGGTCGAAACGCAACTCGCGGTCAGCCGCGACGGACTCGACTGGCACCGCTATCCGCGGCCCGCGTATGTGCCGCTCGGCGGAGAAGGATCCGATCGGGAGCACATGCTGTTCGTGACTCCCGGCATGGTCCGCCGCGGAAATGAGATCTGGCAATTCGTCGGCGGACACGGCGGCAGTGGAACTGGCTATCATACGCCCTTCAACAAAGACGACCGCCCGGCTCCGCTATACCGCTACGTCCAGCGAGTGGACGGATTTGTTGCCGCCGAAGCCGCTTACACCGGCGGGACGATAACGACAAAGCCGTTCCGGTTCGACGGAAACCGCCTGAAACTTAATATCGACGCGAGCGGAGTCGGGTTTGCGCAAGCAGGGTTCCTCGATCAGGACGGCAAGCCGATTCCGGGGTACTCGGTTGACGACTGCGTGTATATCAACGGCGACTTCCTCGACGCCAAGGTCGAATGGCGCGGCAAGGGCGTCGACGTATCAGCATTAGAGGGGAAAACGGTGCAACTCGTGTTCCGCATGCGCGGTGCGCGGTTGTTCGCACTGCAATTTATC
>JBDTTK010000724.1:0-2675 GCA_039930685.1 Bryobacteraceae bacterium
GACGCGCGCGACTGGTTTACCGCGAACTTCAAAGGCATTACCTCGCTGGAGCAAATGAACAAGCTCGCGCCCCCGGGCTCCGGCATGAATGCCAGCTTCCGCATGGTCGTGACCTACTGGGAAATGGTCGGCTCCTTCATCAACTCCGGCGTGCTCAACTCCGAACTGTTTTTCCAGAGCGGCTTCGAAATGGCTCTCGTCTACGAGCGCATCAAGGTCATTCTGCCCCTCGTTCGCGAAGCCTACGGCAATCCGAATGCCTGGAAGAACCTCGAAGTCGCCTCTGGAAAACTTGCCGCTTGGATGGGCGAGGACCCGTACGCCGCCTTCGCCAAGCGGGTCTCCTAACACTCATCATGCGTCAGCCACCGGAGTTCTTCGAAGACGAGGAGCTTGCCCTCCTCTACATCGCGAAGAAGCTCAAAGAGGCATTAGCGCTCGAAACCCTGCTCACCGATTCCGGGCTCGACTACCTCGTCGAGCCCGATAAGTATTCCGGCGGACTCATCTTCCGCGCGGAGCGCATCGGCGCATTCTTCTATGTCGCTCCAGCGGCGGAAACACAAGCTCGCGAGTTGCTCAAGGCAAATCGCTACAAGCCTTATGTCACCGAGTGACGAGGCGGCTGCGCCTCACACCACGCCGCGGATCGCCGGATAGAGCGCTTGATACGTACGATGCCCTTCCGCGTACACCGCCGCCGCCGAACCCGGTTCCACAGACGCGACCTCGCGCACGCATGCCGCGCACGCCTCCTCGACGCTCCCGAAGGCGCCGGTGCCCGTCATCGCGAGCAGCGCCGCGCCGAATGCCGAGCCTTCCTGCGACTCCAGCACCGAAACCGGCTTATCCAAAACGTCGGCGAGCATCTGACGCCAAAACGCGCTGCGCGCGCCGCCGCCTGATAGCCGTACACTCCGGATTTCACCGCCCAGTCCTGCAATCAGATCCAGGCAATCCTTCTGCGAGTAGGAAACGCCTTCCAGTAGCGACCGGAGGAGATCGGCACGGCCGTGCATTGCCGTCAACCCGATCCAGCCTCCGCGCGCCGATGCATCGAGATGCGGCGTCCGCTCGCCCATCAGGTACGGCAGCCAATACAGCCCGCGCGATCCGGCCGGAGCCGTCGCCGCCTCCGCCGTCAGTGCGTCGTAGCTCAAGGCAGGCGCCAGAGTGTTCCGGAACCACTGTAGACTCAGCCCCGCGCCCTGCGTGACCCCCATCGCATGCCAGGCCCCCGGTACGGCATGGCAAAACGTGTGGACCCGCCCGCGCACGTCATACTGCGGTTCCGCGAGATACGCAAAGACCACCCCGGACGTGCCGATCGTGCACGATACAATGCCAGGCTCGACGATCCCGTTGCCGACCGCGCTAGCGGCCTGATCTCCGCCGCCGCCAACCACCGGCGTGCCTTCCGTCAACCCGGTCACCGCGGCGGCCCGCGCATGAATCCGTCCGGAAATGTCCTTCGACTCGACGATCGCCGGCAGCCATGCCCTGTCCACGCCGACGCGATCCGCAAGATCCCACGCCCAGCGCCGATGCGCGACGTCGAACAGCCCCGTGCCCGACGCGTCGCTGACATCGCTGACCGCTTCTCCCGTGAGCCGCAGGCGCACGAAGTCCTTAGGCAGCAGCACACGGCGCACCTTCGCGTAACTCGCCGGATCGTGGTCGCGAACCCACAGCAGCTTCGGCAGCGTGAAACCGGTCAGCATCGGATTCGCCGTCTGGGCCAATACGAAGTCGGCACCCGCGGTTCGATTAACCCAATCGACTTGGTCCTGGCTCCGCTGATCGCACCAAATCAGCGCCGGGCGAATCACTTCATCGCGTTCGTCGAGCAGCGTCAGCCCGTGCATCTGGCCCGAGAGCCCCACGCCTTGGACCGCATCGCCGGACACCTCCGCCTCGCGGAGCACGCCCCGAATCGCCGCCTGCGCAGCCTCCCACCAGTTGTCAGGATGCTGCTCCGCCCACAGCGGATGCTCCATTCGCATGTCGTCATGGGGAGCCGTGAAGGTCTGCCGCACGGCTCCGGACGCATCGACCAGTAGCGCGCGCGATCCGCCTGTACCGATATCGAGCCCCAGCCACAACCCGGCGTTCGCCATACTAGCCTTGCTTCTGGATGGGCAGATACGCCGCGCCGAACAAGCCGGCTTCGCTGCCAAGGGTCGCTTTTTCTACCTTTGTCTTCGTGTGGCGGAACGTGAACGACCGGCGTTCGATCTCCGCCATCATCGCCGGAGCAAAGAGATCCCATCCCGCCAGGACGCCGCCGCTCAGAAGGTAAAGCGGAAAATTGAAAATGTTCACGAGGTTGCCGATCGCGATACCGAGGGCGCTCCCCATGGATGTGAAGATGGCCTGGGCTCTTGTATTGCCGCCCATGGCCAATTCGTAAACTTCCGCGCTCGACATGTCATGGCCAAGCGCCAGAAGGCGCGCCATCGCCGATACCGCCGTCGCCGAAGCATGCTTCTCGAGGCAGCCCGAGTTGCCGCATCCGCACGGATTGCCATTCGGGATCACGGTCATGTGCCCCAATTCGCCGGCCATTCCGACGAATCCGTGCATGATCTCTCCCTTGTAAATGATGCCGCCGCCGACTCCGGTGCCGAGCGTCAGCAGCACCAGGTCCTGGACGTCCCTGCCCGCGCCGATCCATT
>JBDTTK010000725.1:0-2670 GCA_039930685.1 Bryobacteraceae bacterium
AGCAATGTGGCGAAGCCGTATTCCCCGCCAGGCGAAAAATCCGCCAAGTCCATTCAGAAACTCGAGAAGTTAGCGGGAGGCGCCATTCCAGTATCGCTTCGTGCGTTTTACGACGTGGTCGGCGAGGTCAATCTGCTGGGCACGCATCCGTCGATTGCGCCCGCCGAGTCGAACGTTTCGTCGGACCCGCTTGTCGTGTATGGCGTTGAGGACGCAGTCGAGTGCCTGGACGGCGGCTACGGCGATGACGACGAGCAGATGATCGTAATCGCACCGGACGCGCTGCACAAGTCCAATACGAGCGGGGGCGATCCCTACGCGATTCGAGTTCCGGATTCGGCCGCGGACGCGATCGTCGATTCCGAGCCGCACAACGTGACGTTCGTCGAGTATCTCCGCCTCGCATTCGCCTGGGGAGGCTTCCCCGGCTGGGAGGATTCGGATGCGATCCAACCGCCGGAACTCGAAGAGCTTCGGCGCGGTCTCCTCCCGATCTAGGTCGGGTGGGGCGTTTGAAATCACGGCGGTGAATATCATGCGTCGCGAGAAGAGTTCCGAACTCCCGTCTATTGCTCCTGGACGCGGTAGAATCTCCTAGATCAAGGAGATTTCGTGCGCCGTATCCTCATTCCCTCGCTCGCTCTTTGCGCCCTGTTTAGCGCCGCTCTCAGTCAAGACACGCCTTCCGACAAGAAGGCTGACAAGAAATCCGCTAAGAAGGGCCTTCCGCTGAAACCGACGCGGAAGATCGAGTTCACCACGAACGAAGGAACGTGGCTTTCACTCGACGTCGCGCCCGACGGCAAGACCATCGTCTTCGAACTCGCGGGCGACCTTTATACGCTGCCCATCGCAGGCGGACAAGCCAACCGCATCACCAGCGGAATGCCCTACGACACGATGCCCGTCTATTCGCCGGACGGCACGAAGATCGCCTTCATCAGCGATCGCGAGGGCTCCGAGAATCTCTGGATCGCGAATGCCGACGGCACCAGTCCTAAGCCACTCTCGAAGGACCAGCAGGCTGGTTACCATTCCCCGATGTGGACCCCGGACGGCGAGTACGTGATGGTCTCGCGCCAGAACGCAACGCCCGGCGAGATCTGGATGTATCACATTCAAGGTGGCAGCGGCGTCCAAGTCACCAAGTCCCAGCCGCCCGCCGCGCCCGCCGGAGGCAGGCCGGGCGGACCGCCGCCGCAGCAGCAGCGCGCCGCCGGCGCCATCGCTTCGAAAGACGGTAAGTACATCTACTACGCGCGCCGCAACGGAAACTTCAGCTACAACGTGACCTTCCCCCTCTGGCAGATCGTCCGCCGCGATCGTCAGACCGGCGATGAAGACGTCATCACCAATGCGGTCGGCAGCGGCTTCAAGCCAGTCCTCTCGCCCGACGGATCCAAGATGGTTTTTGGAACCCGCATGGACACGCAGACTGGCCTCCGCATTCGCGATCTCAAAACGGGTGAGGAAAAATGGCTGAAGTATCCCATCACGCGCGACGATCAGGAATCCGCCGCCACGCGCGACGTGCTTCCGGGCTACGCCTTCACGCCCGACGGCAAGGACCTCATTATCACCATCGGCGGCAAGATTCAGCGCGTGCAAGTCGCCACTGGCGAAGCGAAAGAGATTCCGTTCGAAGCAAAAGTCTCGCTCGACCTCGGACCGCAATTGAAGTTCGCGTCGCGGGTCGAAGAAGGCCCAATGGTTCGGGCGCGCCTCATTCAGGCGCCAGCCGAATCGCCTGACGGCAAACACGTCGCATTTTCTGCTCTGACGCAAATGTACTTGATGGATCTGCCGGGCGGCACGCCGAAAGCGCTCGGCATGTCCGGCTATCAGCCGTCCTGGTCGCATGACGGCCAGTGGATCGTGTACTCCTCCTGGTCCGGAAGCGGCGGCCACATTTACAAAATGCGCGCCGACGGCTCCGGATCTCCGCAGCAACTCACCACCGTCCCGGCTTACTACCGCGATCCGGTGTGGTCGCCGGACGGCAAGCGAATCGTAGCCCTACGCTCCTCGCGCCAGGCGCGCCTTGAAGCCGTAAACGACTCCGGTGCGCCCATCGGGCTCGATGTGGTCTGGATTGCCGCCGAAGGCGGCGACGCCAACCTGGTTGTTCCCGCGCGGGGCGTCGGACGCCCGCACTTCACCTCCGAGGCGGATCGAATCTTTGTCGCATCCAACCAGGGCCTCCAATCCTTCCGTTTCGACGGTACCGATCGCCGCACCCATCTGAAGATCGAATCCAAGGGCCGCGCCGATCGGCCGGCTCAGATCAACGACATCCGCATGTCGCCCGATGGTAAACACGCCCTCGCCAAAGTAAACAATCAGCTCTGGATTGTCACCGTGCCGGTTGCCGGCGGAGAGACGCCGACCGTCAACATCGATACGCCCGCTGTTCCGGTGGAACGCCTCACCGACCTCGGAGCCGACGACTTCCGCTGGGCCGACGACGGCAAGACAATCACGTGGGCGCTCGGCAGCCACTACTTCCGGCAGGCCATGTCCACAGTGACCTTCGAAGAGAAGAAGCCGGCGTCCGCGGAGAGCGCTGACGACAAGAAAGCCGATGCCGCAGATGCTGCGCCGGCTCCGAAGAAACAGCTGTCGCAGGAGATTGACGTCGTCCTCGAAAAGCCCCGCGCAAAGCCGCAAGGC
>JBDTTK010000726.1:0-2669 GCA_039930685.1 Bryobacteraceae bacterium
AACGACGAACTCGTCGACCACCTGGGTGGGCGTCGCGTCCGAACGCCCCCGGCAGCGGCGAACGGTAGCCGGGACGCAGGTTGAGTTGGTGGTGCGACCCGCGATCGAAGGTGCCAGTTCCAGGCGACGGCCAGGTAACAGAGCATGCTCGGTGGTGAATAGCACGCCATTACTGCTGATATTGACCGTTTTGCCTTCGCCAGCTTCTTCGCCGCCGCGTTTGTTTAGCGTCTTGTACTGCACTTCCCGCTCGATCGGAAAGCGGTCAGTAGCACGCCGGTCATTTTGCGGTCTGTTTGCATTCACTTAAACTCACCTCAGAGATGTACCTGAGACGACTCACGGATCGCTTCAGGACAATCTAAGAGTGCCTTTCGTAAGCTGTTGTCGCAATAGGGTCCTAGGTCTAATTCTGAGTAGTACCACGGTACTATTTGCCTTTGGACCTTCCACCCACTGAGCTATCATTCCCAAATGACTAAGCCCTCTTGCTTGCTTGTGATGACGGTCCTAGGCCTCTCCACTCTCGGCCTGCCCCAAAGCCTCTCCGCTGCGGACAAAAAGGTCGTGGTTGTACCAGGGAAAGCGCCCTCTCCGAACTTTAGCGCCGGAATTTGGGTGGGGGACACGCTGTATGTTGCGGGACAAACCGGAAATGATCCCAAGGGTGGCGGTGTCCCTGAGGATTTCGAGGCGGAAGTCAAACAAGCCCTGGACAACGTCGGCGCCGTGCTCAAGGCCGGTGGAGTCGACTTCTCGCATGTCGTCGCCGTCACCGTTTTCATGACCGACATGGATCTCTTCCAGAAGATGAACGGCGTCTACACCAGCGTCTTCCAGGAACCCCGCCCAACCCGCACCACCGTCGGCGTAGCCAAGCTGGTCGGTAAGTCGCGCATCGAAATTACGGTTTTGGCTCGGAAGTAGATTCGGATGAAGCGGCCCGCCGCTGGCGGATCTCTTCCAGGCGCTCGGAAATCCGCTTCTCCACTCCGCGATCGGTGGGCTCGTAGAATGTCTGACCCGACAGATTATCCGGCAGGCAGGACATGTCCGTAATCGCGTCCTCGAATTGGTGGGCGTGCTGGTAGCCCTTGCTATAGCCCCACTCTTTCATGGCCTTTGTCGGAGCGTTCCTCAGGTGCATCGGCACCGGCTCGGCCGTCGTTTTCTGAACGACCTTCGTCACCCGGTTTAGTGCCTGATACGCCGCGTCGGATTTCGGCGCGATCGCGAGGTAGATGGCGATCTGCGCGAGCGCCTGATCGCCCTCCGGCGTCCCCAGAAAATGAACCGCCTGCTGTGCCGCCATCGCTTGCTCCAGCGCCCGCGGATCCGCCATGCCGATATCCTCGACCGCCATCCGGACCAGCCGCCGCGCCAGGTACATCCGGTCTTCGCCCGACTCCATCATGCGCGCCAGCCAGTACAACGCCGCATCCACGTCGCTTGATCGAATCGATTTGTGCAGCGCCGAAATGAGATTGTAGTGCTCCTCGCCGGACTTGTCGTAGAGCAGCATCTTGCGCTGCATCGCGTCCTCTACCGCCTGCTGCGACAGCGCCTTGTCCGACGCCGCCGCGGCCAGTTCGAGAATGTTGTACGCGCTGCGCGCATCGCCGTTCGCGTAGATCGCGATTTGCTCGAGCAAATCGTCCGGCGCCGTCAGTCCAAGCGCCGTGAGCGCCCGCTGCAACAGCAGAATCACTTCCGGAACTGTCAGCGACCGCAGCGCGAAGACCTTCGCGCGCGATAGCAGCGCCGACACAATTTCGAACGACGGATTCTCCGTCGTGGCGCCGATCAGCACAATGTCGCCGCGCTCGACGTAGGGCAGAAACGCATCCTGCTGCGCTTTATTGAACCGGTGGATTTCGTCGACGAACAGTACGGTTCGGCGGCCCATGTGCCGCGCCCGTTCCGACTCCGCCATTACCGCTTTGATTTCCTTAATGCCGCTCATCACCGCGCTGAACGGGATGAAATCGCTTTGCGTGGTCTTGGCGATGAGGCCGGCGAGCGTCGTCTTGCCGACTCCGGGCGGGCCCCACAGGATCATGGAGGTCAACTGATCGCGATCGATCTGCGCGCGCAGCGGCTTACCCGGAGCAAGAATATGCTCTTGCCCGACATACTCGTCGAGCGTCTGGGGACGCATTCGCTCGGCGAGTGGACCCTGCGGACCAGGCATGGCTTGGGCAAAAAGGCTCACGGAAATACCAGTTTCATTGTCCACCACGCCGCAAGCCTCCGGCCTGAAGGTTTTTGGCGAAACGGACGATAATCCGCAAGGAGGCGCTGATGATCCAGAAATTAAGAGTGCTCGCGGTGCTCGTGGTGTTCGCGTGCCTGCTGCCGGCGCAGGATGCGTCACAGTCGGTGGTCGGACGCTGGTACACGGCCGAACGGTCGCGGGGCGGAATCGGAGCCACCGTCGAACTAAAGCCGGACGGCCGCGTCCTCTTCAGCCCCGGCGCGATTGTCGAATACGGCTACAGCTTTGACGGCCAAAAGCTTACGCTGCGCTTTGTGGATCCGGCAAAGGGACCCATGCCCGACACCGTCCTCACCGTGAAAGCGCTGTCGGCAACTGACCTGACGCTCGAAGCGGTCGGAGCTCCCGCCGGCCAATCCATCAACCTGACGCGCGTCGGCGCGGCCGAGGATGG
>JBDTTK010000727.1:0-2665 GCA_039930685.1 Bryobacteraceae bacterium
GGGCAGGAGCTTGCGGGTCTCGGCGACGGGCAGATCCTCCTGGCCGAGGTGGACACCGGCTTCGAGGAGCGCGGCGACGTCGGCGCGATCATTGACGATGAACGTGGCGCCGTAGTGGCGGCACAGGCCGGAAATCACTGTGGCGGTCTCAAACAGATCGCGGGTAAACGAACCTTTGTGGCGGAGTTGCAGAATCCCAACGCCCGACTCCAGAATGGCGGCCGCAGCTTCGCGCAAGGCGAGTCCGGCGCGTCGGCAGGCGGCGGTGTCGAGAATCGGATAAAAGCGCGGCAGGATCATCTTTATCCAAAGTAAACGATCGGCGGGCCATTCCCGGCTTACCATTGAACTATGCGGCTGCATTTCAAATCGCCCGGCTCGAAGCCCGGCGTCTATCCGATCGCCAAGCGCGGCGAACACCTGAAGCATCTTTCCTTTACGATCGTGGAGCTAGGCGGCAGTCTCCGCGAGCACACGTTCGAGACGGGAGAGGACGAGGTTTCGCTCGATTTCTATACCGGTCCGATGCGCGTGACGGTGGATTGCGCGGCGGGGCGACGAAGTTTCGAGGTGCCAAAACGAGCGTCGATCGCCGCGAATCACGCGATGATTTGGATTCCGCGCGATGCGAAGGTGAAGCTCGAGGCGCTCGACGGGGAGGCGCGGGCCACGATCGGCGGAGCAAAGGCGACGAAGCCGGGCGAACCGGCGTTCGTCTGCGGCGTCGAGAAGGAAGTCGGCAAGGATTCGTTCGTACGCACCGTGTTCACGCATATTGCGGAGAACGTTCCGGCGGAACGGCTGATCTGCGGCGAGACGGTGAACCGGCCGGGCGGTTGGTCGAGCTGTCCGCCGCACAAGCACGACGTTTACCGGAAGGATCCGGGGGGCGGTCCGGGCGAGGTTCCGATGGAGGAGATCTACTACTTCCAGCTCGATCCGCCGCAGGGATTCGGGTTCATGCGGGTGTATAGCGATCCGACGGACGCGCAGCCGTTTGATCACTCGTTCGCCGTAGAGCACGGCGACACAGTGCTGATTCCGCGCGGGTACCATCCGGTGGTGGCATGTCCGGGGTACACGCTGAACTACACGTGGATTCTGGCGGGCGAAGGTCGCGCGTACGGGGCATGGACCGACGATCCGAAGCACACCTGGATCAAGGGGTAAGCCACCGGGGGCTTAGCTTGTTCCGCGGTTCTTGGCTGCGTTGGGGGGGAACGGATCTGGAGAGTCTGTGTGAAAACCTGGAAGAGCTTGGAGCGCGACCTGACGGTCACGCCTCGATTCAGGCAGACTTTGCGGCTCGGTTCCACTTAGTTTTCAGGGCTGAGAATCTCGAATTCGGCGCGGAGAAATTGCCAGTCGGGTAGCTCGTAGACGCGGAGCTTTGTCTTGATCGGTACGACCACTTCCTTGTACTCTTCAGGACCCACGCCGGAGACCTTGAGGTCGAACGTGCCGATGGGCTCGTCGCCTTCCTTGGCTGTGACGGCAACGAGCGTTACTTTCATTTCGAGGTTCCCGAGATCGGCCTCGGAGTGGTTCACGACTCCAAGCTTGATGCGGAGCTTTCCAGCTTGCGGCTCCGCCAGGCGGAACCCGACCAGTTCGATGTACTTGGCGAGAGGGTGCTTGCGATTGAGGACTTTCGAGGAACCGGCGGCGAGTCCGGCATCGGATTTGGCGCCGGTTTTCTTCGCGTCCACCGCCTTCCCCGAGCATCCGGCAAGCATCAGGAACGAGATTACAGCGACCAAAATGAGTCTCACGGCATCTCATTGTAGAAGATAATGGCGTAGAGACGCGGGCGCGCTGTTTGCGGCGCGGGTGGTTTCAGGCGGTTTAGCACAGATGTTCCGGACTGTTCGCGAACAAATCGACACGATCTTCCGGGGCGATCCGGCGGCGCGAAGCGTCCTCGAGATCGTGCTCTGCTATCCAGGGTTTCATGCGGTCCTGTTACACCGAGTGGCCCACAGCATGTGGCGCAGCGGGTGGCTGCTGCTCGCGCGGGTGGTATCGCAAGTCAACCGGCAGTTCACGGGTATTGAGATCCATCCGGGCGCGACGATCGGACGGCGTTGCTTCATCGATCACGGCATGGGGATCGTCATTGGCGAAACGTCAGAGATCGGCGACGACGTTTTGCTCTACCAGAATGTGACGCTGGGCGGCACGGGAAAAGAGCAAGGCAAGCGGCATCCGACGCTGGGAAATCACGTGGTGGTCGGCACCGGCGCGAAGATTCTCGGCAATATTCTGATTGGCGATCATGTGAAGGTTGGAGCCGGGTCGGTGGTGGTGCATTCGGTTCCGGATCACTCGACGGTAGTTGGCGTTCCGGGGCGCATCGTCGGGAAAGCCAGCGAGACGGGCGAACTGGAGCACGGGAACCTGCCGGACGTCGAAGGCATGGCGATCGATGAGTTGTCGCGGCGGGTAGCGGAGTTGGAAGCGATGGTGAAGTCGCTGGCGACGGAGCGGGAGCGGGTCGGGCGGTAGTCAATCGCCGATGGCGGACTGGAGAATCTCTTGCAGTCTCCGGACTAGCGGCGGAAGATCTACCGCAATCGTGTCGGCCACAACCGCGTAATCGATTTCAAAATAGACGTTACCGAGATTAGTACTGGATTTGACCATATGGTGAAACGCTTAAGGCCCC
>JBDTTK010000728.1:0-2652 GCA_039930685.1 Bryobacteraceae bacterium
GGCGTGGCCGATGGTAAGTCCGGGGGCGAACGCATCGGCGGTCCGGAGGAAGGGTAGTCCGTTGCGGTGCATGTACACGACCGCGAAGACGAGGGCCAGAATGAGTCCGCCCTGGAAGACGCCGGCGGCCTGAAGGGTTGAGAGGGAGAAGATCTCTTTCGGATTCGCGGCAAATTGCGGCCAATCGAAGAGGATCATGAAGATCTTGGCGCCGAGCAGGCCGAAGAGGGCGCAGTAGACGGCGAGGTTGGCGATCTTTTCGGGATCGAGGCCGATCTTAACGGCGCATTTTTGGGTGACATACAGGCCAACCAGGAACGCGATGGCGACCAGCAATCCGTAGGTCGGGATGTAGAAGGAGCCGAAGGAAATAAGCTTGGGGAGCATGGGCTCGATTCACTTACCTATCTATTTGGACTGATCTCGGGCTGCGGAGGTTCCGCTTGTGTGACTGCGGGGGCCGCTTTGCGCGAGCGCCACATGTCGATAATCATCAAGCCGGCGCCGATGGTGATGCAGGAATCGGCGACGTTGAACGACGCGAATTCGTAGGAGCCGAAGAAGAACTGAAGAAAGTCGGTGACACTGCCGAGGAAGGCCCGGTCGTACAGGTTGCCGAGCGCGCCGCCGAAGATGAGGGCGATGGCGGTTCGCAGGACGGCGTTGTCATGGAGTCCGCCGCTGGCGGGTTTCCAAAGGAGGACGGCGAGGAGGATGAGGATGGCGGTCGAGAGGCCGACCAACAGCGGCGCGCGCCACGCGTCGGGGGCGTCGTTGAGGAAGCCAAATGCGGCTCCGCGATTTTCGGAGTGGACGATGTTGAAGAAGCCTTTGATGACAGGAATGGAGTCCCATTCGGTGACGCGGGCCTGGATGACGAGCTTGGTGATGCGGTCGAGCAGGAAGACCGAGGCGGCGATGGCGAGCGAGATGAGTCGGTTCTTCATGGTTCTAGCGGTGGTACCGGCGGCGGGTTTCGGACACGGACCCGGAGGTCCGTGCCACCAGCGGGCTTCGCGATGTTCAGGCGAAGAGCCATAGTTACTCGATCATTTGCCGTAGCCCATCGCGAGGAGAGCTTCCCCGCACGCTTTACAGACATCCGGGAAGGCGGCGACGCTGCCGGTGTCCTTCGTATACTTCCAGCATCGCGCGCATTTAACTCCGCTGGCGCGGTCCACACGGACAACCGGCTCGGCAAGCGGACCGTCTTCGAGCGAGACCTCGGAGACGATGAATAGGCCGGGGAGTTCGGCGGCGTACTCGGTGAGCAGCGGCATCAGCTCGCTGTTGACGGCGATGGTGACGTGGGCTTCGAGCGGCGCGCCGATGGTCTTGGCCTGGCGGGCTTCTTCGAGAGCCTTTAGAACCGGCTCGCGGACGGCAATCAGCCTGTCGTAATCGGCGAGCCGGGCGCGCTGCGCATCGCTGATTCCGGCGGTGACTTCGGCGGGTTCAGGGAAAAGCGCGCAATGGACGCTCGCGGGCGCGTCCGCGGGCTTCATGGTCGTGAAGGCCCAGGTTTCCTCGGCGGTGAAGGAAAGCACCGGAGCGAGCAGCCGGATCAATGCATAGTGCACGCGGTAGAGGGCGGTTTGGCCGCTGCGGCGCGCGACGGAGTCGGTGGCGGCCGTGTAGAGGCGGTCCTTCAAGACGTCGAAGTAGAGCGCGCTGAGGTCCGTGGTCGCGAAATCGTAGATCGCGCGATAGGCGCGGTGGAACGCGAACTCCGCATAGAACTGGCGAACGCGCGCGATGAGTTCCTCTGTGCGGGCCAGGATCCAGACGTCGATGTCGAGCATGTTCGCCGGATCAACCGCGTGGACCGCCGGGTCGAAGTCGTGCAGGTTGCCGAGCGCAAAACGGAAGGTGTTCCGCAGTTTGCGGTAGGCCTCCGAGAGGCGCTGCAAGATGGTTTTTGAAAGCGTGACGTCTTCGGTGAATTCGACGGACGCGGTCCAGAGGCGGATGAGGTCGGCGCCGAATTCCTTGATGATGTCCTCGGGTTCGATGGTGTTGCCGAGCGACTTGTGCATGGCTTGCCCTTTTTCATCGAGGGTCCAGCCATGGGTGGCGCATTCGCGGTAGGGAGCGTCGCCGCGCAGTCCGACACCGATGAGCAGCGACGAGTGGAACCAGCCGCGATATTGGTCGCCGCCTTCCATGTACATGTCGGACGGCCAAGGCAGACCGTTTTTCTCCGTAAGAACGGCGAGGTGCGATGAGCCGGAATCGAACCAGACGTCGAGAATGTCGGACTCCTTGCGGAACTCCGCGCAGCCGCACTTGGCGCATTTCGTTCCCGGCGGGATCATGTCGGCGACCGGCGTGTCGTACCAGTAGTCGGCGGTGTGCTCCTTGAATTTCTCGACGACGGCGCTAAGGACTTTGGTGTCGCAATACTGCGCGTTGCACTCGCCGCAATAGAACATCACGATAGGCACGCCCCAGACGCGCTGGCGCGAGATGCACCAGTCGGGTCGGGTGGCGATCATGTTGCCGATGCGGTCCTCGCCCCAGGTGGGGTGCCATTTGATCTTCTTGATGGCGGCGAGCGCGTTTTCGCGAAGCGAGGTAGTATCGCCGTGCGCGACGCGGTCCATGCCGATGAACCATTGCTCGGTGGCGCGGAAGATGGTCGGATTGTGGCAC
>JBDTTK010000729.1:0-2651 GCA_039930685.1 Bryobacteraceae bacterium
GTTGCCGGCCGCGATTACACCTGGACCGACATCGCCCAGATGGCGCCGCTCGCCATCATCTCCGAAAACCTGGCCAAGGAATACTGGGGCAGTGCGTCCGCAGCCGTCGGACGGAGAATTCGCGAGACGCCGGATAGCCCATGGCGCGAAGTGATCGGCGTGGTCGGCGATGTCCGCGACGACGGCGTCGATCGGGCCGCGCCAATGTCGCTGTACTGGCCTGCGATCGCGCGCGATTTTCAAGGTCGGAAGATACAAATTCGACGAGGCATCACGTACGCTATCCGGACGCCGCGCGCCGGAGCGCAGAGCCTTGTGAATGAAATCCGGCAGGCGGTATGGTCGGTGAATCCCGATCTACCCCTGGAGCGCGTGCGTACGCTCGAAGACCTCTATCGCCAGTCCATGGCCCGGACCTCATTCGCGCTGGTCATGCTGGCGCTCGCTGGGGGCATGTCGCTGCTGCTTGGCGTGATCGGAATCTACGGAGTGATCTCCTACTCCGTGTCGCAGCGCACGCGGGAGATCGGCATCCGCATGGCGCTGGGCGCCGAGCAGCCGGCCCTACTGCGGATGTTCGTCGGCCATGGCCTGAAACTGGTGGCGATCGGACTGGTGGCCGGTCTGGTCGGAGCCTACGCGCTGACCAAGAGCATGTCTTCCATCCTCTACGGCGTCAACGCCGCCGATCCGCTGACCTACATCGGAGTCTCGCTGGTGCTGGCTGCGGCCGCGGCCCTGGCGAGCTACATTCCGTCGCGTCGCGCAATGGCGGTCGATCCCGTCGAAGCTCTACGGGCGGAGTAGCTTAGCGAGTGCTCCGTGGAGCCGCCGGGACCGGCAGGTCCTCGACCGAAGTGTTGCTCATGCCGTACTTCGGCTGCAGGTACTTATCGAGAAACGCGAGTTGCTTCGTCCACGCGTCCTTGCGGTGCTCGCGCTGCGTGAAGCCGTGTCCTTCATTCGGATAGGTGTAGTAGAAGAACACCTTCCCGTGCGCCTTCAGTTCGCGGACGAACTGCGCCGATTCATAAGGCGGCACTTGCGGATCGCCTTCGCCATGCATGATCAACAATGGCGTCTTGATCTTTGCGACGTCCAGAAGGATGTTGGCTTTCGCGTATACGGCGGGCTTCTCCGCGGGCGTTCCGCCCATCTTCATCATCCAGCGGACGGCGGAATTGCGGTTGGTGCGTTCGATGAACGTGGCGCGGTCGACGACGCCGTAGAGCTCAATCGCGGCCTGAAATAGATCGGGGTACTTGGTGACGGCGTAGCCAACCATCGTTCCGCCGTGGCTGCCGCCCGCGATGGCGAGGCGCTTCGAATCGGCAAGGCCTTGCGCGACCAGGTACTGCGCACCTGCGGCGACGTCGTCCATTTCCAGCCCGCCGCTGTCTTCGACATTCAGGTTCCGGAACTTCTCGCCGTAGCCATTGCTGCCGCGGTAGTTGGGTTCGAGGACGAGATAACCGGCTTGCGCCAGATAGTTGGCCCAGGGGTTGAAGCGGAAGGTGTCCTGGCCTTCCGGGCCGCCATGGATCCAAAGGACCGCCGGGTAGCGGACTCCCGCCTTCATGTTGCGCGGTTTGTGCAAGAGCGCGGCGATGTCCATGCCGTCCTTGCTGCGGTAGTGGACCTCTTCAGGCGGCATCAGCGCGCTCGCCAGATTTCTAGGGGTCGTGTCGGTTAGCGCGCGGGGCGCGGCGGATCCATTCACGGAAGCGACGAAGAGATCGCCGGATTCCACCGGCGTCGTGCGGTGAAAGTAAATGCGGCTGCCATCGGGTGACCATTCAGGATTGGTGTCGCGGCCCGGCATGGAAGACTTCGCCAGCGGATGCGCGGCGCCTCCGTCCAGCGGGACGATCCAGATGTCGGCTTCTTCGAGATTCCTGCGTGTCGAGGTAACGGCCAGCGACTTGCCGTCCGGCGAGAACACGGGATTCGCGTCGTCGTATTCTCCGTGCGTGATGGCTTTCGGTGCGCCGCCCGAAAGGGGGAGCAGGTAGACCTTGTTCCAGCCTGTTTCCTGGAGGACGACGGCCAACGATTTGCTATCCGGCGACCAGTGCGCCTCGCCGACGGACCAGCCGCCGCCTCGGTCCGTGGGCGAATTGTAGAGCGTGACCGGCTCGCCGGATGCCGTACCGCTGACGGCGTTGAAGTCCAGTACCTTCACCTTCCCGCTGAAATACTGCGTCGCACGCTCGGTGTAGGAGATGTGCGTTCCATCCGGCGACCACGAACAGGCGGACTCGTCGGCGGACGCGCCCGTAAGGAATGTCGTTACGAGGCCGTCGTCGCTGACTGCCATCAGGTTGTCGTGACCGCGCCGGCCGGACTCAAAGAGGATCCATTTGCCCTTTGGCGACCACTGCGGCGAGCGGTCGCCGGCCCGGCGGGGATCACCCGATCCCGCCGGCGCGGAGGTCAGACGGCGCGGAGCGCCTCCGGCCGCGGGCACGACCCAGATGCTGCCCTGGCTCGCGTAAGCGATCATGCGGCCGTCGGGCGACCAGTTGAGTCCCGACTTGCCGCCTGTGGTGCTGGTGAGCGTCACCGGCCAGCCCCCCTGCTCCGGCATCAGGACGATTTGTCCGCCCTTCGACATCGCAAACGTCTTTCCATCCGGAGAGAGCGCCGTTTCG
>JBDTTK010000730.1:0-2650 GCA_039930685.1 Bryobacteraceae bacterium
CCGCCGCGCTGGCCAGCATCGATGCGGCCGCCTCCCTCGAGGCGCTCGAAGCCGTGCGCGTGGACGCGCTTGGCCGCAAGGGAAAGCTCGCCGAGATCAGCAAAGAATTCGGCAAACTTACGCCGGACCAGCGATCGAGCCTGGGCAAACTGCTGAACAGCGCGAAGCAGGACCTCGAAGCGCGCCTGGATGCGCGCAAGGCCGTATTCGAGACCGCAGCGCTCGGCGCGCGGCTCGATCAGGAATGGCTCGACCTCACGATGCCCGCGCCGGGGATCCGGCCCGGCAGCATCCATCCCGTGACGCAGATCCAGTCGGAGATCGAGGCGCTGTTCGTTTCGCTCGGATTTGCGGTCCTCGACGGGCCGGAGGTCGAGACCGAGTATTACAACTTCGACGCCCTGAACATTCCGCCGGAGCATCCGGCGCGCGATATGCAGGACACGTTCTGGCTAAGGGGTGGCAACCTGCTGCGGACGCATACCTCGCCGGTACAGGTCCGCGGGATGGAGCGGCTGGGTCCGCCGCTGCGGATGATCGCGCCGGGCCGCGTCTTCCGCAACGAAGAAGTGGACGCGTCCCACGAGCACACGTTCTATCAACTCGAAGGCATGATGATCGACCGCGACGTTTCGGTCGCGAATCTCATTTACTTCATGAAGACGTTGCTCAGCTCGATCTTCGGCCGCGACGTGACCGTGCGCCTCCGGCCCGGCTTCTTTCCGTTCGTCGAACCGGGTTTTGAGCTGGACATCCAGTGCCTGATCTGCGGCGGACCGGGCTGCCCGGTGTGCAAGCAGAGCGGCTGGGTAGAGCTTCTGCCCTGCGGCCTGGTGCATCCGAACGTGCTGCGTTCGGGCGGTATCGATCCCGAAGAATGGGGCGGATTCGCCTTCGGCCTCGGCCTGACGCGCCTGGCGATGATGCGCTATGCGATCGACGATATTCGACTTCTGATGAGCGGCGATCTTCGCTTCCTGAGGCAGTTTTAGCCATGAAGTTCTCTTACAACTGGCTGCGCGAAATGGTTCCTGCGCTGGACGCGAGCGCCAAGGATCTAGGCCGGCTGATTACGATCCATACGGCGGAGTGCGAAGGCGTCGAAGAGTTCGGCGAGTTGCTCGCGGCGGTCGACGCCGCGAAGGTCGTGTCGGTCGAAGCGATGGGCGCGAGCCACAATCGGAAGGCGGTGGTCGAAACCGCGCGCTACGGGCGCAAGACCGTGGTCTGCGGCGCACCGAACTGCCGCGTCGGAATCACGACGGCGTATGTTCCCGCCGGTACGACCCTAACGAACGGAAAGACGATCGGCAAGATTACGCTCGAAGGCGTCGAGAGCGACGGCATGCTCGCGAGCGGCGCGGAACTCGGTATCAACGCGGACCACACGGGCATCGTGGAGTTCGAGGGCGCGCTCGGTCTCGCGGCGGACACGGTCATCGAAATCGACAACAAATCCCTGACGCATCGGCCGGACCTCTGGGGCCATTTCGGTATGGCGCGCGAAGTCGCGGCGATTACCGGAAAGCCGCTGCACGATCCGGTGGACATGGGGCGTCTGCCTGAGGGCAGCGGGGCCATCAAAGTCACGGTCGAGGATTATAAACTCTGTCCGCGGTACAGCGCGCTGGTCTTCGAGAACGTCAACGTTGGCCCGTCGCCGTTGTGGCTACAGGCGAGGCTGGCGGCGGTCGGACTCAACACCATCAACAACGTCGTCGACGTTACCAACATCATCCTCGCGGAACTGCCGCAGCCGATGCACGCCTTCGACGCCGACAAAGTACGAGGGGGCGAGATCATTGTGCGGCCCGCCAAGATCGGCGAACAGATCGCCGCGCTGAACGGCGAATCGTACGAGCTCGATCCATCGACGCTGGTCATCGCCGACAAGGAAGGCCCGGTCGCCGTTGCGGGCGTAATCGGCGGAGCGGACAGCGCAATCGGAGACGGGACCACGCGCATCGTTCTTGAAAGCGCGAATTTCAACGCGATTAGCGTCCGCAAGACGTCAGTCAAGTTGAAGCTGCGCACGGACGCGTCCATGCGGTTTGAGAAAGCGCAGGACCCCGAAAACACGCTGCGCGGACTCGCCCGCGCCGTTGAACTACTCGAACAGGTCTGCCCCGGAATCCGGCTCGTCGGCGGAGTCGTGGACGCTTACCAACCGCCGCCGTCGATCCCGCCGATTGATCTGAATCTCGACTGGCTCGATCGCAAACTGGGACGCGCCGTACCGGCGAAAGAGGTCCGGCGAATCTTCGAGTCGCTCTCGTTCGGCGTCGAGGAATCCGGGCCGCGCGTGTTTCGCGTGGCCGTGCCGACGTGGCGCGCCACCAAGGACGTCTCGATCAAGGACGACCTCGTCGAAGAAATCGGCCGCATGATCGGCTACGGAACGATCGACCCTGCTCCGCCGCTGGTTGCCGCAAAGCCTCCGGTTGGGAATCCGGAGCGCGCGTTCCATCATCAGGTTCGCGATATGGCCGCGGCGCAGGGCTTCACCGAGGTTTACAACTACTCGTTCGTCAATCTGGATCTCATCGTGCCGTTCGGGTTCGACTTGGCCGACCACGTCGAGGTGCTCAACCCCATCGCCGCCGACCAGACCCATCTGCGGACCAGCCTGCTGCCCCGCATCTGGCGCAAC
>JBDTTK010000731.1:0-2648 GCA_039930685.1 Bryobacteraceae bacterium
TCTCTTGGGGTCGGTTTGCGCCTATTCGCGTTTGTCGGCTCATTAAAGGCGCTAAGACCGTCACTGTGCGGTCCGCGGCCGTTTGCCTGGGGCGAGCGGCGCCGCGCTGGCTGGTTCCCGCCTATTTCGCGGAGCTGCCGAAGCTATACAGCATCGATTTCGTCCGGATGAAAATCCGCCCGTCGGCGATTCGGGAGTGGCGTTGCATTCGTCCTCGCAATCGTCAATCCCCGGTATCGCATGAAACCCATGGCGTCGAGTCCAGCGCGGGGCTGTTGCGGGCCGTACTAATGCGCCTACAGTTCGGATTTGGTTTCGACCACGTAGATCGAGACTCCGGCTTGTGCGAAGTTCGCGACATCGGCTGCGGTGGCCTGGCCTTCCGGAGACGCCATCGCCGCCTGGAGTTCCGCCATCGAATCAAAGGTCAGCTCGGCCATCAAATACGGGGCTGTTCCAGCCAGCGCGTGCGGCGGCGCCGCACTCACTTGAAAGCCTCGGAGTCCGGGGATCTTGCGGGCCAGCGGCGCGTGGGTTCCGTTGTAGTGGGCGTCAAACGCGGCCGTGTCGGCGGGCTGGTTGTAGAGTACGAGGATTCGAGCCATTGGCGCCAAGGCTAACACACACCGCACTCAGGACTTGCTTGCCATCGTCTCGCCCGCCAGCAGCGGCGCGAGCGCGCGGCCCGTGTGCGACGTCTCGCAGGCGGCGATGTCCTCGGGCGTTCCGATGGCGACCACGCGGCCGCCGCCGGCGCCACCTTCCGGGCCGAGGTCGATGACCCAGTCCGCCGTGCGGATCACGTCGAGGTTATGCTCGATCACCAGGATGCTGGCGCCCGCGAGGATCAGGCGCTCGAAGGCGCCCATCAGCTTCGAGATGTCGTCGAAGTGCAGGCCGGTGGTTGGTTCGTCGAAGATGTAGAGCGTGCCGGAACTGGTCGCCTGCGCGAGGTGCGCGGCGAGTTTGACGCGCTGGGCTTCGCCTCCCGAGAGTGTCGTGGCCGATTGGCCCAGGCGCAGATAGCCGAGTCCGACGTCGGCCAGGACGCGGAGCTTTTGTGCAAGCTTGGGGTGTTCGGCGAAGAACGAAATCGCCTCGCGGACCGTCAGCCCCAGGACCTCGTGGACGTTTAGGCCCTTGTAGCGGCAATCGAGGATGCTCGACTTATACCGGGTGCCCTTGCAATCCTCGCAGACCAGTTCGACGTCGGCGAGGAACTGCATTTCGACCGTCACCGTGCCGTCGCCCTGGCACGTCTCGCAGCGTCCGCCGGGAATGTTGAACGAGAAGTGGCCCGCGTTGTAGCCGCGCCGATCGGCTTCCGGAGTCGCCGCGAAGATCATGCGGATCTGGTCGAAGGCCTTGATGTACGTCACCGGATTCGAACGCGGCGTACGTCCAATCGGCGACTGGTCGACCAGGATCACTTCGGTCAGCAGGTCGGCCTTTTCGACGCGCTTGCACGTGACCTTTTCGATGGTGCCGAGGGTTTCGTCGCCGTTCGACTCGCCGGCCGGATTCTGGCGGTCCATGCGGCGCATCAGCGATTTGTGGATCACGTCATGGACCAGGGTCGACTTGCCGGATCCGGAAACGCCGGTCACCGCGACCAATAGATTGAGCGGCAGTTCGACGTCGATGTGCTTCAGGTTGTTGGCCTGCGCTCCGAAAAACTTGATGACGCGCTTGGGGTTGATTTCGCGCCGGGCGAAGCTGTGGGTGACACGGCTGTCTCCGCGAAGGTACTTGCCCGTCAGCGACGTGTTCGACGGCGCGATCAGCTTCTTGTACGTTCCTTCAAAGATCACTTTGCCGCCGTTCTCGCCCGCTCCGGGACCAAGGTCGACGATGTGATCGGCGGCGCGCATCACGTCCGCGTCGTGCTCGACGACCAGGATCGTGTTGCCGAGCTCGCGAAGTTCTTCGAGGATACCGATCAGGCGGCCGGTGTCGCGAGTGTGCAAACCGATAGACGGCTCGTCGAGCACGTAAATGGCGCCCGCGAGCCGCGAGCCGAGGCACGTGGCGAGGGTAATGCGTTGGGCTTCGCCGCCCGACAGCGTCGCCGAAAGGCGATCGAGCGTCAGGTATTCGAGTCCGACGTCGTTCAGGAACTTGAGGCGCTGGTTGATCTCGACGAGCACCTTATCGGCGATCTTGCGCTCTTCCGGTTCGAGGTAAAGGGCGTCGAAGAAGGCTTTGGCTTCCGCGATGTTCATCGCGACGACTTCGCCGATCGTCTTGCCTTCCAGCTTGATGTAGGAGGCCTCGACACGCAGCCGCGAACCATGGCACTCCGAGCAGGTCGCATAGCCGCGATAGCGGCTGAGGAACACGCGGACATGGACCTTGTACTTCTTCTTTTCGACTTCCGCGAAGAACTTGCGGACCTGCACTTCGACCGCCGCGCGCTCAGCCGCGGTCAGCTCGTAATACGGCACTTCGAGGCGAACGTTGGTCCGCAGCGCCGGGATGAGCTTCGTCCGGACGTACGTCTCGTACTGCGACCGGGTCCAGGGATTGATCGCGCCATCGAGGATCGAGAGACTGGTGTCGGGCACGATCCGGTCCATGTCATAGTCGATCGTGTTGCCGAACCCTTGGCAGCGCTTGCAGGCACCCATCGGGGAGTTGAAGCTGAAGAG
>JBDTTK010000732.1:0-2646 GCA_039930685.1 Bryobacteraceae bacterium
ATCGAAGGCAAAAAGCGCGCCAGCCTCAACGCCCTCGATCACGGACTCTCCGGCCATACCGTTCTCCTCCCCACCGAGGACGCCGCGCGCTTCGCCAAATTCCACGCGGACCAGATCGCCGCTCTGCACCCCGTCGGCCACGACGAGCACGCCCTCGCGCAATCCATCGCCGACGCGCGCTGGCAAATGAGCCGCGCCTTGGCCATGGACAACAACCTCCTCTATCTCCTGCCCCTTCCCGAGTCCACCGTCGACCCCATCTCCGACGACCCCGCGCGGCAGGAGCCGCTCGACGCCGCGGCCCAAGCCGCGCTCACGTTCTTCGAGCACCTTCGGAAGTTCGATCTCATCGGACGCTACACCGCCCGACTCAACCGCCTCATCCTCCTGAACCACGCCAAACTCACGGAACTCCAAACGGCGCGCCGCGAAGCCGAGGAGCGGCAATCCATCCGCGATTCCCGGAATCCCTCCGCCAACCGGCGGCGCGACGGCGACACATCACGGCAAGTCCTCGACCGCATGGCTAAACTCGAATCCGATGCCGGCCTGCAAAATCACCTGCCTGCCGCCGATTCTGGCTTCGTTTCGCAACGCCCGCCCGCCGGCCCTCCATCCGGCAGCGACACCCGGCCCGAAATGCAAAAATAACCCGCCGCACCGCGGCCAAATCGCAAGATCAAAACCGGCCGCCTTGGCGGCACAGGCCTCCAGGCCCGTGACCCACCTGCCACGGCGTCCGCATGCCCGTTCAACACCCGGACCACGCCCGAATTGCCTGTTTCATGACAACACTGCTACACTCAGCCGGTCATGGATCGCTTCACTGGGTTAATCGGCTTATTCTCGATCGTCGCCGTCTGCTATCTGCTCTCCTCGAACCGGAAAGCGATCCAACCGCGCGTCATCTTCTGGGGGATGGGACTCCAATTCGGATTCGCGTTCCTCGTCTTGAAAACCGATGTCGGACTGCTCTTCAAGTCCGCAAGCGAAGGCGTCAATCATTTGCTCGCGTACGCGGGCGAAGGCAGCAAGTTTGTCTTCGGTGACAAGCTCGGCGCAAAGAGCGCGGATTTCGGTGTCGTGTTTGCGTTTCAGGTTCTGCCGATCGTCATCTTCATCGCGTCTCTCTTTGCCGTCCTCTATTACTTCGGCGTGATGCAGATCTTCGTAAAAGGCATGGCCGTCGTCATGCAAAAAGTAATGGGCACCAGCGGCGCTGAATCCACCTGCGTTGCGGCCAGCATCTTCATGGGCCAGACCGAAGCCCCGCTCACCATCAAGCCGTTCCTTGAAAAGATGACGCAGAGCGAACTCTTCACCATCATGACCAGTGGCATGGCGCACGTCTCCGGCGCCGTCATGGGCGCCTATGTCCTGATCGCCGGCGTCGAGATCCGCCACTTGCTCACCGCCGTCATCATGACCGCGCCCGCCACCATCATGCTCGCCAAGATGCTGATGCCCGAAACCGAAGAACCCGCCACCCTCGGCTCCGTAAAGATCGAAGTCGAAAAGCCCGGCGTCAACATCATCGACGCCGCCGCCCGCGGAGCCGGCGACGGACTCCACCTCGCCCTCAACATCGGCGCCATGCTGATCGCCTTCCTCGGCCTGATCGCGCTCATCAATGGAATTCTCGGCTGGGTCCACGGCCTTCCCGCCATGGGCTGGCTCCCTGGCTCGATGCAGCAGATCTTGAGCCTGCTGTTCTCGCCGATCGCCTGGGCCTTGGGCGTCAAATGGAACGACTGCGCGACCATCGGCAACCTCCTCGGAACGCGCCTCGTGCTCAACGAATTCGTCGCCTTCGTCGACCTCGGCAAGATCAAGGACACGCTCGATCCGCGCTCGTTCACCATCGCCACCTACGCGCTCTGCGGCTTCGCCAACTTGAGTTCGATCGCGATTCAGATCGGCGGCATCGGCGCGCTCGCCCCCACCCGAAAATCCGACCTCGCCCGCTTCGGCCTCAAAGCCGTAGCCGCCGGAACCATGGCCAACTTCATGTCCGCCTGCATCGCCGGTATGCTCCTCTAGCAAGGTGGGCCTCTTGCATCGAGCCGCGACCGCAAGGGAGCGGCCTCCGCCATTAATCGTCAGCTTTCACTTCGAAGAATGCCCGGTCGTGCCTAACCCCAATGCTTACGGACCTGCTTGAGCGCCGCCGTCAGGCTCTCCGCCGGATCGCCGGCCGGCACGTACTCCATCGTCACGTAGCCCGTGTAGCCAGTCTTCACGATCGCCTTGTAGATGTTGTCGTAGTTCATCTCTCCGGTGCCTGGATCGTGGCGTCCCGGATTGTCGGCAATATGGAACACGGCAACGTGCGGAGCGGCTTCAGTCAGCGTCCGGATCACGTTCCCGAGTTGGACCTGCTCGTGATAGATGTCGAACAGCAGCTTCACATGCGGGTTCTGCGCCTCCTTCACCAGCCGCAGTCCGTCAACGCAGTTGTCGAGGAAGAACCCCTTGTGATCGACCTTGTTGTTGAGCGGCTCGATGATCAGGGTCAGGTTCGCCTTCGCCGCCAGGTCGCCCGCCCGCTTGACGCCTTCGAGCATCGACGCGTACTGCTCTTCCTTCGACTTACCCGGAACCGCGTTGCCGCTCATCAGAATGATCTGCGGAATCTCCAGCTTTTGC
>JBDTTK010000733.1:0-2645 GCA_039930685.1 Bryobacteraceae bacterium
CGCGGCAACAGCCTGGACCCAGGCAAGATGCGCGCCATCGGGCGAGATCGAAACATCGTCGAATAGCGTGGTCTTGCCGAGTTGCTGGGTCAGCGCGGCGGTTTGCGCCAACGCAGCAGCGGCCATGCACCAAACTAGAAAGACAAGAAGCCCGAGCCGTTTCATCCTCCGCAGTGTAGCGCTTTCGTCTTCGTGGACCACGTCCTCCATTGCGGCTAGCCCAATGGAAACGCTTTCGCGTTTGCGGCATCTTTATCTATTACCGTTAAGCGAAAGGGGGCGCCGTGAAAGCCCTTGTACGCGGGTAGTCTGTCCTACCCGCATTTGTAGGAAGAAATCGTTACTTAGTACCTACACGTGTACGGAACAGGGGCCGATCAACGCTCATAGGAATGATTTGGTGAGCAGACTATCCATATTCGCCTGCGAACAGCAGCCCATCGTCCTCGAAGGGCTTCAACGAGTCCTTGGAGCGACGGAAGATCTTGAATTAATTGGAGCTTCCTCAACGCTGACCGACGCGTTGGACGGACTGCGCCGCCTGGATCCGGATGTTCTGCTCGTAGATCAGATCTCCGGACTCAAGGTTGTCTTTCAATTCCTGTCGGATGTAAGAAGCACATCGCCTCGCTGCCAACCCATCCTCTGGGTTCAGGAGATGGCGGAAATCGATTGCTTCCGTGCGTTGCAGATGGGCGCGCGTGGCATCGTCAAAAAATCGCTTCCGGTCGAAACGCTGGTCGAATGCCTACGTTCCGTCGCACGCGGAACTATATGGATCGAAAGCTCCATCTCCCATGAAGTCGTCGGATTCCTGAACCGCAAAACCGCACCGCGCTTAACTCCACGCGAGCGCGAGATCGTCCGCTACATCTGTGTGGGTCTGAAGAACAAAGAGATCGCCGAATCGCTCAAAATTACCCCCGGCACCGTCAAGGTGCACCTGATGCACATCTTCGAAAAAACCGGTGTCAAGGATCGCTTCGAGCTTGCGGTTCACGGCAGGCGTCTGATGGGCGAAGAGTCGCCCGCCCAGATGGCGATGACCACGGCACTGGCGTAGTTCCGCTTCGCATTCGGCAGCCGTTGTTCTTCAATCGGTTAGTCTATCTCCGGCGGTCACGCCAGCAGCATATACGTAACGATCGCGAGGGCGCCAAGCTTTCGCTTTTCGTCCATCAGGTCGATACGCGTCACGCAGAGCGTCTTGCCGAGCTTCACGATGTAGCCTCGCGCGATCACCTTCTTCCCGCCGATCGGACGCAGGTAGTTGATCTTCAACTCGCTCGTCGTCATGTTGCGGTCCTTGGTTCCGAGTCCGTGCAGGATCGCATGCCACGCCACCTCGTCGGCGATCGACGCGAGCACGCCGCCGTGCATTACGCCATTGCCATTGAGAATATCCGGGCGGATCGGCAGCTCGAGCGTCACCCCGTCGGCGTGACGCCTGACCATCCTGAGGCCAAGCGTGTTCTCGTACGCGACGCGGTCCGGATAGAGCGCTTCGGCGATCGAGGGTGTCTTCTTCGCCGATTTCTTTGGTTTCGCGGTCATGCCATCTCCAGTACGGCCTTGCCGAGCACTTTGCGATCGGCCAGGTCGCGCATCGCCTTCGGAGCCTCTTCGAGCGAATAGCGCTTCGCCACGACCGGCTTGATCTTGCCTTCGAGGAACATGGCCTCCAGCGCCTTCTGAACCTGAGCCGGATATTCGGGGTGCGACTGAATCCAGCCACCCCACAGCACGCCGACGATAGAGATGTTCTTGAGCAGAATCCGATTGACCTGAATGGACGGGATGCGTCCCGCTGCGAATCCGATGACGAGCAAGCGGCCTTCCGGCGCGATGGTTTTCGTCGACAGATCGAAGATATCGGCTCCGACCGGATCGTAGATGATGTCCGCGCCGCGCCCGCCGGTTAGTTCCTTCACGGCATCCACCCAGGTCGCGTCCGAATAGTTCAGGACATGGTCCGCGCCCTGAGCCCTCGAGAAATCGAGCTTATCCTGGCTGCCAGCCGTAGCGATCACCCGTGCGCCGAGCGCTTTGCCGATCTGGATCGCCGACATGCCAACGCCGCTCGCACCGGCGTGGACGAGGAGCCACTCGCCGGGTTTCACCTGCGTGCGGTGCGTGAGCGCGAAGTAGGACGTGTGATAGACGATGGGCATCGCGGCGGCTTCGGCGAATCCGAGTCCAGGCGGCAGCGAAAACGTGTTTCGCGCGGGCGCGAGCGACATCTCGCCGAGTCCGCCGCCGTGCGTCATGGCAACTACGGGGTCTCCGGGCTTGTGCGCTGTGACACCCTCGCCGACGGCCTCGACGATGCCGGCCACTTCCGCGCCGACGGTAAAAGGGAACGGGGGCTTCACTTGATACTTGCCCTGGCACTGCAGGATGTCGAAGAAGTTCAACGCGGAGGCGCGATTGCGAATCCGCACCTGGCCGGCCGCCGGATGCGGGACGGCGATCTCTTCAAGCGTCATCGTTTCGGGTTCACCCCAGGCGTGGGTGCGCCAGGCTTTCATGAATTGAATCTCCTCATTGCTCTCGTGATTGCTCTCGTGTCATCTTGCGGCGTCCCCTCCCTTACGAGTCTGTGTGAAAACCGAGGCGCGCCCGTAAGGTCGCGCTCCAAGCTATTG
>JBDTTK010000734.1:0-2644 GCA_039930685.1 Bryobacteraceae bacterium
TTCGTCGTTGCTGACTGTGCGCCCGATCTGCGCGTTGCTCGTGTTGACCAGCGGCGAACTGGCGTCGACATTGACGCTCTCCGAGACCACGCCCACGATTAGGGCGGCGTCCGCGCGCGCCGGCACGTTGACCGCGAGCGCGATGCCCTTTTGGACCGACTTCTTAAAGCCGGCCGCCGCCACTTCGACGGTGTATTCGCCGACGGGGAGAAACTCGACGCGGTACTCGCCTTCCTCATTGGTGGCTACTGTGCGCGTGAAGTTGGTGGCCGTGTTTGTCACGGTGACGGGCACGTTGGGGACCGCCGCGCCGGAGGCGTCTGTGACTCTACCGAAAATGGATGACGTGGATACCTGACCGATCAATGACGAGGCCGCGAGAAGCAGGGCGATGACGGCGGCAAACAAGGCGAAGCGGTTTCGCATAACTAACCTCCAAGGGTGCGCGCCAACGAGGCGCTTTGGTCAATAGTATGGTATCGTTATCACGTTTGTCCAGAACTTTGTCGCCGTTCGTCGCCGTAATCTGCTGTTTTGCGCCCAAACCGCTACTCGGAGCCCGGTTCTCGCTTCGTTTAGCGGGACTTAACGAACCGTTCTCCCCAGCCTCCACTTGTTCCTGAAGAACCCTTCGTTTGCAGCGTCGGCAGCGCTTCGTCGCTGTGGATTTCTGAGCTATCTGGAGACTACACCGTGCCTGAAAAGAAAAAGGGCCGGCCCCGTGGGGCCAGCCCTTCATGCGTGAGGATTGGTAAGCCGAATCGTTAGGCGAGGTCGACGCCCATGCTGCGCGCCGTTCCTCTCACCTGGTTCATGACCTTTTCGAGGTCGAAGCTGTTGAGGTCAGGCATCTTGATCTTGGCGATCTCTTCGATCTGCTGCTGGGTGATCTTGCCGACCTTGTTCTTGTTCGGTTCGGCGGAGCCCTTCGCAATGGCGACGGCGCGCTTAATGAGAACCGGAACCGGCGGCGTCTTCGTAATGAACGTGAACGAGCGGTCCGAGTAAATCGTGATGACCACCGGAATGATCAGGCCTTCCTGATCCTTCGCGGAGGTCTTGGCGTTGAACGCCTTGCAGAATTCCATGATGTTGACGCCCTGCGGACCGAGCGCCGTTCCGACCGGAGGCGCGGGTGTCGCCTTACCTGCCGGAATCTGCAACTTCACCATCGCTGTAACTTTTTTCGCCATTTCGTGATTCCCTTACGCTGATTGCTTAAACTTTTTCTACCTGCAGAAAGTCGAGTTCGACGGGCGTCGAGCGGCCGAAGATGGTGACCATGACGCGCAACGTATTGCGCTCCGGGTTGACCTCGTCGACCTTGCCGGAGAAGTTCGCAAACGGCCCATCGACGATGCGCACGGTTTCGTTCTTCTCGAAATTGAGCTTCGGCCGCGGGCGCTCCGCGGACGTGGATTGCCGGTAGAGGATCGAGTTGACTTCGTCCGAAGTCAGCGGCACGGGCTGCGTTCCGCCTCCGACAAAGCCGGTGACGCGCGGCGTGGCCTTTACGGCGTGCCACAACTCGTCGTTCATTTCCATTTGCACGAGCACGTAGCCGGGGTACAGCATCCGCTTGCTCGTGACTTTTTTGCCGTTGCGGAGTTCGACGACTTCTTCAGTCGGAATGAGCAACTGCCCGATTTTGTCCGCGAACCCGAAAGCATCGGCCCGGCTCTTGAGGGAGTCGGCGACCTTCTGTTCAAACCCCGAATAGGTGTGGATGATGAACCAATTCATCATGTCCTGGGCGGCAGGTTGCTCACCTTCGGCGGGCAGTTCTTCGTCGAGCGCCGAGGCGGCCTCCTGCACAACGGGCGCGTCCTCGCTGGACGCAACATCGCTGGACGCAACATCGCCATGAGACTCTGCGGCGTGCTCGTCGGACGGCAACGGTTCGCTTACGGAGGGGTTCATTTCTTCGATCGGATCGGACATAGAGAATCGGAGATCCTACTTCGTAAACGTCTCAAACAGTTTGGAGATCGCGCGGCCGACTACGAAATCCACGGCCCAGAAATAGGCGGCGAAGATAAAAATGGCGACAATCACGACGCCGGTAGTCGCGCGGACCTGCTTCCAACTCGGCCACGTGACGCGGCGCATTTCGAGCTGGAGCTCTTCCACGTAGCTCTTGATTCGCGCGGGAAGGGATGCCGCCCGCTCCGCGACTGCTGTAACTTCAGCCATATTTCCTCGTTGATTCAGGACGGCTCTTGAGGGCCGGTCCTCCAAAACTCTGGCAGGGGCAGAGGGATTCGAACCCCCAAAGGCGGTTTTGGAGACCGCTGGTTTACCGTTAGCCTATGCCCCTAGGTACAAGCTCCAAAAAGAGCCAGGCGCTTCCCAAACTAGTCTAGCACCTTCGTCCCGTTGGACTTATTTCACTTCTTTGTGCGGAATGTGCTTGCGGCAGAACGGGCAGAACTTCTTGAACTCGAGGCGATCGGTGGTCGTCTTTTTGTTCTTCATGTTCGTGTAATTCTTCCGTTTGCAGTCCGTGCACTGAAACGTAATGATTTCTCTCGCCATATTGCTTCTCCGTTCAAGGCGGGCCTTTGAACGGCCCGCTCATCATCAAAAACCCTGACTATTCCAAAATCTCCGACACGGTACCCGCGCCGACGGTGCGGCCGCCTTC
>JBDTTK010000735.1:0-2644 GCA_039930685.1 Bryobacteraceae bacterium
GTCGGCGAGGGGATCATTGTGGCACGGACCGCCAGGTCCGTGATCGTCCTTTTCACCTCAACAGCGCCAAGACGTCTTCATGCGTTGGCGCCGACGATTGCGCTCCAGCCCGTGTGACCGAAACGGCAGCCGCCGCGTTGGCGTATGCGAGTGCGTCCGGCAGTTCCCGATTCAGCGAGCACGCCACGGCGAACGCCGCGTTGAACGTATCTCCCGCGGCGGTCGAATCGACCGGCGTCACTTTGCAAGCCGCCGAATACACCGCCTGCCCGTCGGACGCGTAGTAGCATCCGCGCTCGCCGAGCTTCAGGATCACCGCCCGCGGACCCAGCGCAAGCAGCTCGCGCGCGATCGCGGGCGCATCCTCCGGCGTAATGGCGGACACTTCGCGCCCCAGCAGTATGCAGGCTTCCGTCTCATTCGGCGTCAGAATGTCGACGTGCGCCAATATCTCGCGCGAAAGTGCCTGCGCCGGCGCCGGATCCAAAATCGTCACCGCGCCGCACTCCCGCGCGACCCGCATCGCGGCGGACACGGCATCGATCGGCGTCTCCAACTGGAACAACGCGAAGCGCGCATCGCTGAACGCCGGACGCATCGCGTGGGCGTCTAAAGCCTGAAGTACTCCGTTCGCGCCGGACGCGACCACGATCGAATTCTGCCCCTCGGCGTCCACCCAGATCAGCGCAACTCCAGTGGGCGCGTTCCGTGTGGCATGGACCCCGCTGACATCGGCTCCGGCGGCGGCAAGGCTGGCTTTCAACTGATCGCCGAACATGTCGTAGCCAACGCGCCCGATCATGCGGACGTTGGCTCCCAGGCGCGCGGCGGCATACGCCTGATTCGCGCCCTTGCCGCCGGGGATGGTTTGGAATTGGGTTCCGAGAATCGTCTCGCCGGGCGCGGGCAGATGAGCCACGCGCACGACGAAATCCATGTTCAGGCTGCCGACAACGACGATCGCCGGTGTCATGATCGCTCCGATACTAGTGTGCGAGGTCGATGCCGAGCTTCTTCAACTCTTCGGCGTAGTAGCGCTGGTGGAGCAGATCCCACTCTTCGGTCCCTTCGCCGATCTCGCGCTTCTGCGTACGGATCTTGGTGCGCGCCGCTTTGTCGACCTTCTCCTCGACCGTGAGGATCTCGGTCATATCCTTGACGATCTCGAGACGGACCTCGTTCAGATCCTTGCGGAGGCGGAATTCGCGCGACTTGCGCAGCGCCGCAATCAGCTTATGCGAAAGATCGTTGATCTTGTCGCGCGACAACTTCATCGCGTCGCCCGTATCGCGCCCCGCGGCGCGAATCACTTTGCGCTGCGTGATCAGCGTGTTCTTGATCCGCCGGAACATCTCCTGATAGCTGACGCTCTCGCGCCGCATGTACTCGCTGTATTGGCTGAGGAGTTCCCGCACTTCATCGTTGAGCTGATCTTCAATCTGAAGATCCTCCACGATCACCGTGGCGATAAACTCCGCGGCCATCACGGGATCGGACGTTTCGATCCATTTCGGAGCGAGACGTTGGACCAGTTGACGGGATAAGTAGGAGACGAACTCCTTGGCGAGAAGCATTCTAGTTTCGTGTTTTGCGAGCCTTCGAGACCAAAGCTACAGAACGGACCTTAACTCTAGACTATATCGGGGGCCTTCGGGGGGTGTCAATCAAACCACGCCTATCGAGCCGCCGCGACGACGCTTACTGCCCTGCCGAACCCTGGTGATTCGCGCGGAATTCGTTATCGATGATCTTGCGTCCGCGGAAGCCTTCCGTAACGCCGTGCCAGAACAGGATGGCCGGTTCGCCCAGCCGCCAGCACAGGTAGACCTCTTCGCCGCGGTAAAGCGTGGGGAAATCAAGCAGTCCGATGTCGAGGTCCTTCACCAGGCAGCCGAAGCCTTCGATCCGGTCCATCGTCTCTTTGAGTTCCGCGGCGGATTCCTCCCGCCGATTACGCAACTCGAGGACCTGTTCGCGGTTGATCATGGTGCCGCCTGCCATGTAGATGCGCTCCTTGATCTTGTCCATCTCCGCTTCGGCGGACCCCATCTCGGCCTTCAGTCCGATCGCGCTACGGATCGCGTCCTCGACGTCGGGCAGGACGGCCTCCGCTTCTTCGATGCGGTAGTAGCGCGGCATTGGCTAGGAGTTGCCTTTGGACATGCTTTGAATCAGCCGCCAGGTGAAGAATCCGAGTATGCCGATGACCAACGCAAGGATGCTGTAGAGCAGGCCGGGCATGCGCTCCGTCCACGGCACAACGGGAGGTGGCGGCGGACGGTATCCGGGGTTCGCCTGTTCCGGGCCGAGTGTGACCGCGGTGACCGGAACTTCTTTCGGTCCGCTATTGGCCAGTCTGCGGGCCAGATCGTAGACCGGCGGCGATGCGGATTTGTTGCCGTAATAGAGCATCGCCCCCGAACCCGCGAATTCGAACTTCAGTATTCGCTCCAGCCCCAGAAACCGGGCTCCCCGGACGTTCACCGGCTGATCGTCGCCGTTGTAAATCCGAAGGCGCCAATAGCGGTTGCGGTGCTCGCCGGTATGGACCACCAGGCTCTCGCCGCCGTCATATCTGGCAAGCGACGCATTGCCGGCCGAGTCCCATGACTTTTGGTCATTGGATGTCTCCACCTCGCCATAC
>JBDTTK010000736.1:0-2633 GCA_039930685.1 Bryobacteraceae bacterium
TTCGGCAGTAAGCAGTCCGGCGATACGCAGACACTTGCTGATTTGGGCAAGCAATATGGTTTTACGACGGACATCGCGCCGTCGGTCCAGTTTCGCGGACGGGCTGTCTCATCGAGTGAGATCCGCCGGCTGTTGGGGGCAGGCAACGTTTCCATGGCGGCACGGCTGCTCGACCGGCCGTACGCACTGGAAGGCACGGTCGTGAAGGGTCATGGAATCGGATCGAAACAGACGGTGCCGACCCTGAACCTGGCGACGGACGCGGAAGTCTTGCCGGCTAACGGCGTTTACATCACGCGGACGTTCGAGAGCACGGGGAAGAAGCGCGAACGGGAGTGGCCGTCGATCACGAACATCGGGACGCGTCCGACGTTCGACGGGGACCAATTGACGATCGAGACATTTCTACTGGCGCCGCTCGAAAGCGAAACGCCTTCCGCGATCCGCGTGGAATTTCTACGGCGCGTCCGCGAAGAACGGAAGTTCGAGTCGGCGGAGGCATTGAAGGCACAAATCGTGCGGGACGTAGGACGGGCGCAAGAGTACTTTCGACGGACCGCGGATCTGCAAACAGCGTAGAATACGGCGCATGCGCCCGTGTCTCTTCGCGATCGCCCTGCTGACAGCCGGCTGTGCCCGGCCACCATTCGAGCATCCGCTGGCTGATGCTCACCTCGCCGCGGAAATCGCCGCAATCAAAGCGATCGACAATCACGCGCACGTGGTGTCTTCTCAGCCCAACGATCATGGCTTCGATGCGCTGCCGGTCGAGAACCTTGAGCCCGAAGTGATGCCCACCCGATTGGTGGAGGCAGGTTCAGCCCCGCAAGTACTCGCACGGGCCGAGATGTTCCGAGGAACGACCAAGGCGGCGGCGATGAAGCAATACGGCAGCGGCTACGCGCCATGGGTCCTCGACCGGGCGGGAATCGATGTGGTCCTGGCGAATCGAGTGGCGATGGCACCCGACCTTGCGACGCCGCGATTCCGCTGGGTGTCGTATGTCGACGCGTTTCTGTTTCCTTTGAATAACGCGGGCATGGTGAAGGACTCGGACAAGGCGGCCTTTTACAAGTTAGAAGAAGGACATCTGAAGGAGTACCTGTCCAGTCTTGGCGCCGCTGCGATTCCAGCGTCGCTCGACGAGTACACGACGAAGATCGTGACGCCGACGCTGGAGGCCCAGAAGAAGGCCGGAGCGCTCGCCGTGAAATACGAAGCCGCGTATCTGCGGGCGCTCGATTTCACGAACGCTCCGACGGACGACGCAGCGCGCGTGTACGCGAAGTACTTGTTGACGGCGCCTCCGGCGGCCGAGTACAAGATCCTGCAGGACTACCTGTTTTCCTACATCGCCCGGGAGTGCGGACGGTTGGGGCTGGCGATCCATATCCACACGGGGCTCGGCGGCGGCGGTTTCTTCAACATCACGGGCTCCGACCCGATGATGCTCGAACCGGTCTTCAACGATCCGGCGTTCCGGAAAACGAAGTTCGTGCTGCTGCACGGCGGAACTCCATTTGAGAATCACATTACGGCGCTCGTCTCGAAGCCAAACGTGTATGCGGATTTCTCCGTGCAAGGATTGATGCACACGCCAACGACGATGTCTCAACATTTGCGCCAGTGGCTGGAGGCGGCACCAGGGAAGATTCTGTTCGGAACAGACGCGTATCCGTGGTCCGAGCAGTTGGGCTGGGAGGAATCGTTATTCATGAGCGCGAACACGGCGCGCCAGGCGCTGGCGATTGCGCTGACGGGGATGTGGCGCGACGGGGAAGTAACGCACGCGCAGGCAGTCGATATCGCTCGCATGGTGTTGCGCGACAATGCGCGCGGGTTGTATCAGCTTCCCTAAGATGCGACGCCTGTTGATACGCCCAGGGGCGATCGGGGACGTGATCCTTTCGCTGCCGTCTTTGCTCGCGGCGCGGGCCGCAAAGACGGAGGTTTGGGTTCCGTCCGCCGTAGTTTCCCTGGTCAAGGCGGCGGGGTTCAAGCTGGTGTGGCCGATTTCTGCAACCGGCCTCGACCTCGTGGGCGTCCGAAGAACCGCAACGGCCTGCCCGCGGCTCGGCGAATTCGACGAAATTATTTCTTGGTACGGAACCGGGCAACCCGCCTTCCGCGAGGCGGTGGGGGGACTGCCGTTCCAGTTTCATGATGCGCTGCCGCCTGCCTCGGGTGCGATCCACGCAGCGGATTTCTTTGCGCGGCAGATCGGCTCCACGGTCCGCGCGGAGCCGCGGATTCCGATCCAGTGCCGCCGGGGAAGCTACATCGTAATTCATCCGTTCTCAGGAAGTCCGCGCAAGAATTGGCCGCTTGCGCGATTCCATGAGCTCGAAGGGATGCTGCCGCTGCCGGTGAGGTGGACGGCAGGACCCGAAGATCCGCTGGCTGGTGCGCGCCGGTTCGACGATCTGATCAACCTGGCGCGCTTTCTCGGGTCCGCCACCCTTTACGTCGGCAACGATTCCGGCATCACCCACCTCGCCGCGGCTGTTGGAACACCCACGGTCGCTATCTTCGGGCCGACGGATCCAGCGGTTTGGGCCCCTCGAGGGAACCACGTCCGCATTGTCAGGCAGTCCGATTCAGAAGGACTGGATCGCCTTGAAGCGCGGGAGGTG
>JBDTTK010000737.1:0-2630 GCA_039930685.1 Bryobacteraceae bacterium
CGATAATATTAATACGGCTTTCACGAACATCGGTTCCAAACTCGTCACCTACACCACCTAGGTTGCCGCTCCGGGGGGCGGCGGGAAAATTCTCAAAGCCCTCCTCACTTTCAATCTTCAAGTTGCTTATGTCTTCCTTCGTCATCGGATCCGTCTTCGCGCTTGTCATCGTGGCCGCCGTCACGGATGTCCGGACCCGCCGCATACCGAATCTGCTGACGCTGCCCGCGCTCGTAGCTGGCCTCGCCGCGAACGCGATGTTAGGCGGAGTGGCCGGCCTGGGCCGCGGAGCTGCCGGTGTTCTTGTAGCCGTGCTCGTCCTTGGCGGGTTCTGCTGGTTTCGGACGATGGGCTTCGGCGATCTCAAGTTGTGCGCCGCCGTCGGAGCATGGATCGGACCGGGCGAACTTCTATTCGCTCTTTTGATAACCGCGATGGCCGGGGGGGTGATGGCTGTCGCCTATGCCCTTTGGAAAGGGAAGCTCGGTGTCCTTTTGGACCGTTCCGCGAACATCGGCCGCTCCTCTGGAACCGAAGCCTCAGCTCACGACCTCCACAGTCCGGGCGCACTGGCGATCCCCTACGCACCGGCGATCGCGTTTGGCGTCATCTTTTCATTCTTTGCCAGCTAAAAGGAATTACCTATGAACCGATCCAAGTTGTACTTGACCTTACTTTTGGCCTTCATCCTCGCTGGCAGCGCCAGCCTGTTGGTCTCGCAGAAACTGAGCCAGAGCGACCAGAAGAATCAAAAGGCGCGAGTGGTCGTGGCGTCGAAGAATCTTGAAGTCGGGACAGCACTCAGCGCCGACACTCTGAAGGTCGTCTCCTGGACCGGTTCCGACGCCCCCAAAGGGGCCTTCTCGAATGTTTCCGACGCCGTTGGCCGCGCGGTCCTCTATCCAATGTTTGAGAATGAGCCGATCCTCGATGCGAAACTTGCTCCGGTCGGGTCCGGCGCCGGGCTGCCCGCGGTCATCCCGCCGGGAATGCGCGCGGTGTCCATCCGCGTCGACGAAGTGGTCGCAGTCGCTGGATTCGTTGGACCCGGAACGCGCGTTGATGTGATGCTCACCGGCGTGTCGCACAATGAGTCGCAGACGAAGACTATCCTCCAGAATGTTCAGGTGCTGGCCGCCGGACAAAAGATTCAACCCGATGCGCAAGGCCGCGCGGAGAAGGTAAACGTCGTCACCCTGCTTTGTAGCAGCGAGGACGCCGCCAAAGTTACGCTCGGTGCCAGCGACGGCCACATCCAGCTCCTCCTCAGGAATCCCATGGATGGAGAAAAGACCGAAAAGACAGCAAGCGTTCTCAAAGGCAGTCTTTTTGGGGATGCTCCGCCTGCGCCCAAACGCCAGGTCGTCATCGTGCACAAGGTGGAAAAGGCCGCTCCGGCGCCGCAGCCGGTCGCCGTCGTAGTGCCGCCCCCTCCCGCGCCCGTGATTCCAACTGTGCTCGTGATCCGCGGGGACCGTGTTTCGACAGTCCAGGTTCTCAATCCGATCAAAGCGAACGAAAACTAAGTGAAGACTGCAACCTTGCTCACAAGTTCGGAAGTCCGTCTGCCGCCGACGTCGATCGTGCTGATCGGCGCCGACCGGACCCGCCGGCGCGCCCTCGCCGAGGCGCTCGGGCGTCTGTCGGTTCGGATCAAGGCGGAACTCCACTACTATCCGGCGATCGAGGAAGCATCCAAGCTCACCGAACAGGATTGCGACGCGATCGTGATTGACCTCGAAGAGGATCCGCAGACCGCGCTGCGGCTCGTCGAGGACCTGAGCCGCAGCAATCCGGCCGTGACTGCGATGGTCTATTCCCGCAGCGAAGACCCCGAGTTGCTCGTCGAATGCATGCGAGCCGGCGCTCGCGAACTCATTCAGGAGCCGCTGACCCGGGAAGCTCTAATGAGTGCGGTGGTACGAACCATCGCCCGTCGCGGAAACGCCGCCCGCCACAAGACGGGTGGGAAGTCGTTCCTTTTCTGGTCTGTTAAGGGCGGAGCTGGTGCATCGACCCTCGCCGCAAATTTTGCCGTCGCGCTTGCGAGCGAATCCGGCCAGCGGGTTGCCCTCGTCGATATGAACGTCGAACTCGGCGACTTGGCCATCCTCTTGGATCTAAAGCCACGCTTCTCGGTGGTTGACGCCCTGGAGAGTCCGAGCCGCATGGACTGGGATTTCCTGTCTGGCCTCATGGTCGATCACCCGTCGGGAGTCTCGCTCCTCGCCGCACCCGATAGCTACGACCAACGCGATTCCTGCCATCAGCCCTCTTCGGTACGGGCCATGGTGCACCTCCTCCAGGAGCAGTTTCCGTTCGTGGTGCTTGACGTCGCCACCAACCGGGGCATGCCTCCTGAATTGCTGGCGGAGGCCGAAGCGATCTATCTTGTGTCTCAAGTCGACGTCCCTTCCTTGCGCCATGCCCAACGTCTCTCGTCCCATATTGCGGACCGGGTTACGCGAAAGGACCACGTCCACGTTGTCCTGAACCGCTACGATGCCCGCCGGGCCGGAATCGGCGCGGACGAAATCGAAAAGGCGCTCTCGCAGCCGGTTGCCTGGCGCATACCGAACGACTACGCCGCGGTTCGGGACGCCGCCAATACCGGCGCAACCACCGACTTA
>JBDTTK010000738.1:0-2627 GCA_039930685.1 Bryobacteraceae bacterium
TGCGCCGCATCGACCGCCGCCTTCATTTCTTCGTACGTCAACGTTTGTTTCCCGCTGACATCCTCGAAGCCGCCCGTCGACGCGAACAGTTTGATCACGTCGCTTCCCGCCGCGATCCGCTCCGCCACCATCTTTTGAATGCCCTCGACGCCCGGCGGATTCGGTCGCGCCGCGATGCCCTGACCCGCCGCGATAATCCGCGGCCCCATGATCTTCCCCATCTGGATCAGGTCACGTAAGGCGTAATCGTTTCCGCCGCTGGCGTTCAGGTCGCGGATTGTCGTCACCCCGGCCTCGAGCGTCTTCCGGCAGTTTTCCTCCGCCAACAACACCGTCACAGCCGGATGCCTCCGGCCCTGTCTTCTTGGATTGCTTCCCGGCGTCCGGTCCCAGTAATACGTGATGTGCGTATGCACGTCGATCATCCCCGGAATCGCCGAGAAATGCCGCAAGTCAACCACTTTGGAGAGCTTCGGATACTTGCCCGTATCTTTGCCCACTTCCAGGATCTTGTTGCCTTCCACCACGATCATCGCGTTCTGAATCACCGGTCCGGCGCCGTCCCACACCCGCGCGAACCGCAGTACTCGGACCTGCGGCATCACTGCTGGCGTCTGCGCAGCAGCAGTCCACAGAGTCGCCAGAAGCATGAGACATCGGAAGGAATGCATGAATACCTCGAAGTATACGGCCACAAGCCCGTCTTACGGGGACTGTCCCCTCTCCCTGCGCGGAGTCTAGGACGTACGGAGAATCCTCCCGCAATCGCGTCAAACGCCGGCCGTGCACGCCTCAGGTCGCCAGAATCACTTTTGACACGCCATGCTATCCTGTAGGTTACGAAGTTTCGAAAGGATCCCCCCGTTCAGATGAAGCCAGGAATTCACCCGGCCTACGAGGCCACCAAAGTCACGTGCGCGTGCGGAAATGCGTTTCAGACGCGCTCCACACACAAAGGCGATATCCGCGTGGAAATTTGCTCAAGTTGCCATCCCTTCTTCACCGGTAAGCAAAAGCTGATCGACACCGAAGGTCGCGTCGACCGGTTCCAGAAGAAGTACCAGAAAGCAAAAGCCCTTCAGGACGAAAAGAACGCCGCCATTGCCAAGAAGCAGGAAGCCGCCAAGAACAACTAATGCCGTCGTGCCCGCTCGGGCATGTTGCGGAATCCATCAGTCAAAAAGAGGGGCGCTCAGCAGCGCCCCTCTTTCTTCTTCGTAACTCCATAAAAACAAATCTGCAATTCTTAGCCTTCCTAGGTACACCGCCCTCGACCGTATCCGTCAGATGGAGAGAGGTTGCCGAGAGCTTGGCTGAGTCTCGCCCAACGGATCGCCCGAAGCACCTCAGTAAGGAGCCCTAATCGATGCGCAAAACTCACTTCGCCCTTCTTGGACTACTGCTCGCTGCCGCCATCGTCGTTGGAATCACCCGCGTACCGGCCCGCGTCCACGCCCAAACCGCGTCCGGCTGCGACGCCACCACGCTCAACTCGGCCTACGGCTACGTGCAGAATGGATTCGCGTATGATTCGCGGAGCTATCTCTACGTTCACGCTTCGAACGGGCGCAACGTGGGCGACGGCAATGGCAACCTCACCGGTAGCGATACCATCAACTTCGACGGAACCGTTTACCGCCGCACCATCACCGGGACCTACACCCTCAACGCCGACTGCACCGGCACGATCAACCTTGCCTACTCCGATAACACCGGTGCGACCGCCGACATCGTCGTCGTCAACGACGGAAAAACCGTAAACGTGAACCAGACCGATCCCGATTTCATCAACTCCGGCTCCTGGACGCGCATCAGCCAGCCGGCCGCTGCTGTGACCCCGGATCCTCCGGCCGACTCCGCCGCGCGATCCTCGCGGTAGCAACTGAGCGTTCGCCGCCGTCGCCCTGCATTCTTCCGAGTGTTCGCTGCCGATCCATGGCCGTCCTGGATTTGGCATACTGGGGCCGTCTCGTGCCGGCCCTCCTGGAGAATGACCCCCAATGACCCGCCGCAGTTGGATGTCCCGCCTCTGGTCAGCCGTGCCGCTCGGAGCAGCCTCTCGTATTGCAAAGGCTCAACCTCCGCACCCGCCGCAAACCAGGAAGAGAGGCTCCATGCCCGACAACGAAACACCCGAAGAATACTGGCAGAAACTGGACGCGCGGGTCAAAACCGCCAAGCTCGCCGTCTCTGCCCAGAACACCTTCGGCATGCACCTGCTGCGCGAACTTGTTGCCGCCAAGCCCCGCGAAAACACCTTCATTTCTCCGATCAGCGTCTTCCTCGCCCTCTCCATGACCGAAGCCGGATCCGCCGGCTCCACGCGGACCGCGATGCGTAAAGTGCTCGGTCTCCCCGACAAGGACCCCGCCCTCCTCCACGAATCGATGGCTGCCCTCCAACGCGCGCTCAAGCCCCCCAGCGGCGCACATCTTCGGATCGCGAACGCTCTCTGGACGAGCGAGCATGTCCCCCTCGCCCCGGCCTTCGTCCGCCAGTGCGAAGCCGTCTTCGACGCACACGCCGGTTCGCTCTCCTTCGACAAGCCCGCCGCGGCGCAAATCATCAACGACTGGGTCAAAGCCAATACAGACGGCAAAATACCGCAAATCGTGACGCCGGACGTG
>JBDTTK010000739.1:0-2622 GCA_039930685.1 Bryobacteraceae bacterium
CACGACCTGGCTCGCCAGATCGCCGGAGCGCATCGCGTAATACAGTCCCTCGCCCGTGATCGGATCGACAAGTCCAGCAGCGTCGCCGACGCCGAGCCATCCGTCTCCCGCCACCCGGTTCCCGGACCATGCCTTCGCTTCGAGCGACGGCAGCATGTGCGAATAAAATTGCGCGGACCGGTGATCGATTCCCTTTTCCGCCATGTACTGCTCGAGCCGCTTTCGCAGGACCTGTGCCGGAACGCCCTTCCCGCATATCCCAACCGACAAGTGGCCGCACCGCGGAAATACCCAGATATAGCCTTCGAATTGCGGGAAGAATTGGATGTCGATGTGTTCCTGGTTGCTCGTGACGTAGTAGCCGAGCGCTAACATCGTGTCGGAAGCGGTGTAGCTGGTCCCGACGTCGCGCAAGGGATTCCGCGCACCCGTGGCAACGACACAATAATCGGCTTCGGCCGCGCCATTCCGAGTCGCAAGGCGCCAGCCGTTGGACTGCTTCTCGATGCGCAAAACCCTCGCCTCTTCCAACTGGGCGCCCGCCTTTTCCGCCCGGCGCAGCAACATCTTGTTCAGGTCCAAGCGAGAGTAGATCAGGAGAGGCCGCGACAGTTCCATCTTGACTTCACCCGCCGCAGGGGCGGCCAGGCATGTATGCGTGACCAGTTTTTTGGGAGTCTCGTTATCGAGCAGGTAGGGATATTGGCTATAGGCCTTAAACGTAATTCCGCCGCCGCAAGGCTTCTCCCATCCCAGCTTCTCGTCAAACAGGATGGTCTTGAGTCCCGCGTTGGCAAGGCGTTCAGCGGCGAACGATCCCGCGGGGCCTCCTCCCAATACCGCAACGGTTTTCATGTTCGTCTCTAGCCTACTGCATCGGATGCGATTCGCGGACGCCTTCGCCTGGAACGTAGCCCTGTAAAAGTACTGTAGCCGCGGAAGGGCGCCCCGCCTCCGTTCTTCGTCGGATCTGGCGCAGCGCCACTGTCCGCGGTACGTTTTGAGGATGCCCGACGAGCATCCGGAGTTTCCGAGAGAGACATTGTTTTCGATGGATTGCATCGCACGCAGCCTTCCGGCTGTACCGGCATATGCCTTGGAGGGGGTGCTCGGTCAGTTGGACCAGCTTCTTGAACGGAACCCGGAAGCATTCCGCGTGATCGCTGCCCGTCACTTGCGAGACGCGGCAGCCCGGATGACCCTCCCGTCGAATCGCGCGGAGCGAATTCTGGCGGCGGCCGCGGATCTGGAGTCCGGACGTCCGATGGCGCGTCCGGAAGCGCCGATCGAACTCGAGCCACCCGCGCCACCACCGGTCGCAGTTACCGTTTCAGACGCTCTGCCAACAGTGCCCCCAACACCCCTTCCGCAGATTTCCGTTTGGGACCTGTTCCCTGGCCTGACGATCCGCATCGTGCGGGCATTTGTCGATTTTGACGGCGACGAAATCAGCGAGGGAGAGGTGCTGCATGTAACCAGCCGCGACTACTTCCCTTACGATGGCGGGCACACGTTGCATTTTGAGGAGAAAGTGATTCGGCTGGCCGAAATCGAACCTTCGAATGGGCCTGTTCTGGACAACGGCGCCAACGCATTCTTCGAGCCGGTCCTCGACCTGCCGGCAATCTTGCGAGGACTCGATGAGATCGACGAGCGCTGGGCTTGGCTCAACGAGGCGCAGTCCAATTGGGCCGCGCCTCTTTGGGAGGACCTCCAGATGGTCCGCACATGGCTGAACGGCGGGCGGATCGGCTCGCCTCCTCGAACGACGCAAGACACCATTGTCTCGCGGCTCCGGAAGACGCCCAAGCTCGACGGACTCGGGGTCCGGGTCGCACTCGTATTCGCCGGTCTCGAACGGATCTAGCTCCTGCGCAGCAAGCTTAGTTCTTGGTTTGTGGCGGCGGAACTTTGTTCGGATCCACGGGCGGGTGCCCTGGGGGCAAGGCCGGAACGGGCGCCGGCGTACCGGTAGACGGATGCCCCGGAGGCAGCGCCGGAATCTGCGGCGAAGCACCGGTGGGCGGATGTCCGGCGGGCAACTCGCCCTGCGGAGCCGCGCCCGGCGCATGCGTATCCGTTCCAGCGCTGGGCCGTCCTTTCACTTCCCATTTGTCCCCCTTTTGCTCCAGGACGTAGGTCATCTGCATCGCCGATTCGTTCGTCGCCATTTGCTTCACGCGAATCGCGACCGTCGCTGTAGCCTCTTTTCCACGATAGTCGACGGCCTGGATGTCGATCGTGATCGCGTCGAGGTTCAGGCCCATCTCGCTATTGCGTTTCTTGAAGTAGTCGACGATGCCTTGCTTGACGGCTTCCTTGTTCCGGATGTCCTTGGCACAACCGGACAGCAGTGCGCAGATCGCAAGTAGAGCGGCAAATTGGATGCGGGTCACTAGCGCATTATACGATGGCGCACCGACCTTCGATTCCTATGTCCCGCCCCTACTCCACTCGAACTTGGCTTACGCCGGATCGACGACGCCGTTCACGCGTCCGCATTCGACGGCGGCATACTGCAATCTTACTTGCCGGCAGGCACCTTCCGGCGCAATTCGTCGAAGAAATTTTGGAGGAACACGACTTCGTGCTCCTGCTGGGGCGATTCCGCGGACTTCATTG
>JBDTTK010000740.1:0-2602 GCA_039930685.1 Bryobacteraceae bacterium
CGCCCTTGAGGTCGCCTAGAACCACTTCGCGATGGATTGCCGATTCGAGCCGCATTTCAACTGTTCCAACTGCCGGAGGCGCCCCCCACAGAACGCCTGCCAGGCACGCCACAAATCCGGCTCGCGCCATCCAGCGCCCCGGCCTCAGGAACAGAATAGCGGCCGAATGTAGCATCGCCGTCCGCCTTGTGTCAGATTTGCGTAAGGATTCAGCCATCGAACCGGTACCCAAGTCCTCTCAAATTACGGAGATAACGCGGATTGGCGGGATCCAGCTCGATCTTTCGCCGCAGATTGGCGATGTGGTTGTCGACGACCCGGTCCGACGCGAAGGTATCCGGCGCCCAGGCTCCCGCAAGCATTTGCTCGCGCGTCAGGATCCGGCCTCGCGAACGAATCAAGAAGGCAAGCAACTTGAACTCGATGGCTGTCAGATCCACTGGCTCGCCGGCCCGGCGCAATTCGCCGCCTTCGAGATCGACCTCAATCTCGCCAAAGGAATAGGTCTCGCGCTTCGAATTGGTGTCACCGCGGCGAAGCAGCGCTTTGATGCGTGCGCGAAGTTCACGAGTCCCGAACGGCTTTGTCACATAGTCGTCGGCGCCAAGTTCGAGCCCCATCACTTTCTCCGCCTCCTGGCTCTTGGCGGTCAGCATCAGGATTGGTGTTTGAAGTCCATGCCGCCTGAGTTCCCGGCAGATCTCGAATCCGTCTTTTCCGGGCAGCATGACATCGAGCAGAATCAGGTCGAAACGAGTCTCTTTCGCGCGACGGGCGGCGGCGAGTCCGTCAGAGGAAACCTCGACGTCGTAGCCTTCCATCTTGAGATCGTCCTCTAGGCCGAGGGCGATTCCCGGCTCGTCTTCGACCACCAGGATCTTCTTGCTCGGTACGTTCATGCCCGCCCCACCAGCGGCAGCAGCATCGTGAAGGCGCTGCCTTCTCCCGGCTGGCTCGCCAACGTAATCTCGCCTCCATGCGCCGCGACTATGTGCCGTACCATCGCTAATCCGATTCCTGATCCTTTGACGTTGGTTTCGGCCGCCGCGGTACCGCGAACAAATTTCCGGAAGATGGCTTTTCTCTCGGAATCGGCAATTCCGCGTCCCCGATCGCGCACTTCAATCGCAATGTGCTCCTTCTGGATTTTCCAGTCCACCCAAACCGTCGGACAACCGGGGGAGTACTTCAACGCGTTATCGACAAGATTCCGCAACGCGACTCCGATCGCATCCGGATCCGCGTCGATCATGCAGCCCGCGTCCGCGCCGTGGACTTCGATGTGGCGGCCGGACCCCGCAATCTGCGGTTCGATCTCCGAGACCACGCGCCGCACCAGTTGCGACGCATCCAGTTCCTCGAAGCGGTACTGCCGCGCACCCGCCTCCATCTTTCCGAAATTCAAGAGCGTTTCGATGAGGCGCTGCAATCGCGTCGATTCTTTGACCAGCGTTTCGTAGTACAACTGCCGCCGCTCCTCCGAAGGAACTCGCCCGAGAGCCAGGATCTCTGATAGCTGCCGCATTGACGTTAGCGGCGACCGGAACTCATGCGAGACGGCCGAAACGAAATCGGACTGCATGCGGAGGGTCTCTGTCTCGCGCCGAATGGCGCGCGCGATGAAGTAGGTTCCCAAGATCAGGAAGACAACGACAATCGAGATGCCAAGCACCAGGAAGCGTTGCCGCGACAGAGCGCCGGCTTCGTCGACCGAACCGACGGAATCGACGTAGAGCGTCCACGGCAATTGGCCCTCTGCCGCCGTGCGGATGGCCGCGCGATTATTGGGCGTTCTCGCGCCGGCGAGAACACGGCCTTCGACGTCGACAATGGCGTACTTGGCCTCCGTGCCGGGAACCGCTTTTCGCAGGAATGAATCTGGCCGCGCGACCAGGACCGCGCGATGTTCACGTGCGCCGCGCGAGAGTAGAAAGAAGGGGTGGCCGGAAACCCATACGGTCTCCTGCCCGCGGAGATCCGTGTTCCGGTGCCACTCGGACCAGGCGAGCGATGCCACTTCCGACAATGCGACGGCGCTCGCTGGCGGGGCATCGATGCGATCCGCCAGCCGGTTCGCTTCCGACCAGTAGAACTCAAATTGCCCGCGCGTCAGATGCCAGCGCCCTTGCAGCAGTCCAGCCCGGAGAGCCGCGGCCTGGGCCGGGCTCGGGGAAAGATCCGCAAGGGCGTGTATCGCGATCAGGTCCGCCGGCGTGCCGGCCACGCGCGCCGCTTGGACGGCGGCCAGGCGCGTATAAACTGCCAGCGCCTCGCTCGTCCGCGACGTGTTTCGCAGTACGCGCGCCATCCGGACCAGCGCACCAGCCCGCACGGAGGGATCGGCCGACGCCGCTAACTTCTGATAGGAGCTAAGAGCCACCTCAGGCCGAGACTTGCTGAACTCGAACTGTTCGGTCTCTGCAAAGGTTTCGGTAGGGGCCTCCCGCAAGGACGAAGGAAAAGGATAGTAGAGCAGCCTGCCAGCCGGAGTGGTGGTGAGTCCACCTTCCTTCAGGACCAGCACAATATCGCCGTTTGGAGGGAGGTTGGGCGACGAGCCGGATTCCCATGCGCTTAATTGCTCGCCCGTTTCGGCGAGAGC
>JBDTTK010000741.1:0-2600 GCA_039930685.1 Bryobacteraceae bacterium
GATGGCGGCGCGGACGCGCTCCGGATCGATCTCCGGCGGGGCGCCATCGCGGACCTCGATGGGGGGCGGTTCAAGCGCGGGTTCGGGCGGCGTCTGCTGCTCGGATATCACTTCCGCGAAAAGGCCGCGGGCAAGCACCGCTTCCTGCACGAGCGGGTTGATGGTCTCCATGACGAGCGACGCTTCGAACGGTTTCTTAAGGATCGCGTCGCAACCCGCGCGGCGCGCTTCGTCTTCGTCGAAGGGTTCGAGAAGACCGGCGGTCAAAACCACCCGTACGTGCCGGTGCGCGACGGCACTCTTCACATGGCGGCAGATGTCGTAGCCGTTGCGGTGGGGAAGAAAGACGTCCGCCAGAATGACGTCGGGATCGACATCGGCGAGGCGAAGCATCACTGTATCGCCGTCGGTCAGGCTAACGACTTCGAAACCTTCTTCGCGGAGAATGCGCTCGCCCATGCGCTGCGCGTGCGGACTGTCATCCGCGAGTAAAATTCGGCCCATTGCGTGTGTCTTATTGAAGCACACCGACCGCATCAAAGCACAGCGGGAACGGCGGTCGCGCGTGGAATTTGAAGAACCTAAGCCAGTTCGGCTTACTGATCCTTCTTCTTCTTTTTCTTCTTGCTATCTTTGGCCGCCGGAGCCGCCGGCGCATCGGCAGGCTTTGCGTCGGTGGCGGTCGCCTTGTCGTCGGCCGGTTTCACGGCTTCAGCGGCCGGAGTCTCGCCCTCCGGCTTGGGCGGGTTCAGCCGGTCGTCCTTCTTGTTGTCCAGCGAAGAGGCGTCCGGAGAGGCCGTCGCCGTCACGTCGCCGATGAATCCCGCGGCTGCGGCCGCCGCCGGGATGCTGGCCGGGAGCAAAGGCTTCGTCGACTTCATGGCCGGCGTGCCGGATTTGGCTGCCATGTAGGTATCCGGTCCACGCTTGAGGAAGCCAAGCGACGAACTGATCATGCCGGGCTTGCTGCGGTTCTCCTGCTCGTACTTCATGCGAGCGAGCGCGACTTGATCCGGATCCGGAATGGTCATTTCCATTTCGGTTAGCTTTTTCTTCGCCGGATCCACCATCGGACTGAGGGGATAGTCCTTGACGATGGCCTGCAGCGCGTCGCCGGCTTTCGCCCGGAACTGCTTCGGCATCTTGAGATAAGAGTCGGCTTCTTTCCAGAGCGCCATGTCGGCGCCGCTGTAGAGCGGATACTGCTCGACGATCCCCTGGAAGCGGGTGGTCGCGGAGACGTTCGAACCCTTCTTGTGATAGAAGGAGCCGGTGCGATACTCGCCTTCGGCGAGGACTTCCTGAATTTCGCGGAGACGCTGTTCGGCAATCGGCGCAAACTTCGAATTCGGGAACTGCGTCAGCAGCGTGCGGCATTCCTGCTCGGCGCGCATCGCCTGGTTCGGATCGCGATCCGGCTTTTCCATCTGCCGGTAGTGAATCATGCAGATCTTTTCCTGCGACTCGGCCGACTCTTCGAGGGTCGGGTAGAACAGGATGAAGTCTTTGTACTCGGCTTCGGCTTGAGCGAGGCCGTGCGATCCGCCTTCACGGAACCAGCTATCGGCGATGGCGAGCTTGGCCTTCGCCAGAAATTCGCTGGTGTCGTACGTGTTGATGAGCGTGTTGAGGGTGATGCGGGCCACCTCGAACTTGCTCTTCTCGATGTCTTTGATGGCCTTGTCGAACAGGACCTTGTCCGGCTGTTGCGTGTCTTTGTCGATCGGATTTTCGTACTTCTTGCGCCTGAAAATACCAGCAGAAGCGTCCGTCACCAGAAGGAGGGTGAGAGCTGCTGCAAACAAACGACCTACTGTAGCTGTCCTAAGAACCATTAGAAACTTCCTTACCACTTATGTCTTGTTTACTGCCGGGGACCGGCCCGCAGCCGGTATTCCCTTAAATTCTAACGCTGTTGGCCCTGTTGGCGGCGGCGGTCATGGCTTGCACCGCGGCCCCTGGATTCACAGTGTGAAAGACGGACGACCCGGCGACGACCCAATCGACGCCCGCCCGGACCGCATCTTCCACATTCTCCAAGCTAATTCCGCCATCGATCTCAATAGCGAATTGCAATCCGCGTTCCTTTCGGCGAGCCGCCAAGGCGCGGACTTTGTTTAGCGCGTTGGGGATGAACTTTTGCCCCCCGAATCCGGGGTTGACGCTCATCACCAAGACGTAGTCGATGACATCGAGAACCTCGTCCAAGGTGGCGATCGGGGTTGCCGGATTGATGACCACGCCCGCGAGCGCGCCATTGGCCTGGATCGCGCGCAAAGTGCGGTCCAGATGAGGGCAAACTTCCTGATGGACGCTAATCTGATCGGCGCCCGCCTCGATAAACAGGGGCGCGTACTTATCCGGGTCCGTGAGCATCAGGTGGCAGTCGAGCGTCATTTTCGTGATCTTGCGGATGGATTGGACGACGGGCGTTCCGAGGGTGAGGTTCGGGACGAAATGGCCGTCCATGACGTCGACGTGGAGCATCTTCGCGCCGGCCTGTTCGACCGAGCGGATCTCTTCGCCAAGACGCGCAAAATCAGCAGCGAGGATAGAGGGAAGGATTTCCACAGGCGTGACCTTTCTCATGCTATCACGCG
>JBDTTK010000742.1:0-2583 GCA_039930685.1 Bryobacteraceae bacterium
CCGACAGGTAGTTAAGCCCGGCTGGGCCTCCAACAAGAAGAAGCCGTAAGCCTACTTCTTCTTGAGCGCTTGCGGCGCACGAACCCGAACCAGCCGTGCGACGTCGCCGCCTTCTGTAGGCTCGAACTTCACGGTGACTCGAATTCGCTGGCGAAGTTTGCCTTCGACCTTGGTGGTTTCGTTGATCACGAAGGTTCGTCGTTCCGGCTTACCCAGCACCGTTCGGAGGACGATCAACTGCTTTTCGTTGAACTCAAACACCGTTCCGGAGAAGAACGTGTCCACTTCGGTCTTCTTGTCAGCCGGTTTTGGGACCGGGTCTTCCTGACTCGCCCTGCCCGTAGCCGCCCAACTGCAAAGAACCAAAACAACGATGCAAGGGATCCACGACATTGGCTCTTAGAATAGCCAATCAGCATGAAGACTGCCTGAGCTTTGGATTAAGATATCTTCACTATCTTCGGACGCATCACTCCTCAGAGGACAAGGACTGGATGGTACAAGTGCGGCAGGCGCGCTTCGCCGATGGCGATCAGTTCTCCTGCTCCAGTGAGCGCCTTGACGTAGCGCGCGCCCTTCGCCCCATGGAAGGGCGAAACGCGAAAATCACGGCCTTGCCGGATCTGGCCCGCAGTCGTCGGATCGACAATTTCCAATGGGAAATCCGGCAGTAGTTCGGCCGCGGGTAACATGGCCTCTCCCAGTCGGCCCTCCGCGGCGAGCGATTCCAACTCCGGCAGCGTTCGCGACTGCTCGACCCCGAAATCGCCGGACTGGAGCCGCCGCAACGCGGACAAGTGCGCTCCGCATCCGGCGGCCACACCCATCTCGTGGGCGATGCTCCGCACATAGGTTCCCGCCGAGCAGTCGATCGCAATGGTCGCTTCCGCGCCTTCGACCGAAATGAGCTCGATCCTCGTTACCGTCACGGCGACGGCCTTCAGTTCAACCGCCAAATTTTTCCTGGCAAGCTTGTAAGCAGGCGTTCCTCCGATCTTCTTGGCGGAGATCGGCGGCGGCGTCTGTTGGAACTCCCCCCGAAAGGGCCCAAGAAGCGGGCGGACTCCCTCTTCGGTCGCTTCAAAGGCAACCTCTTCGGACGTCGCCTTGCCGTCGGCGTCGTAGCTATCGGTCGAAAAACCGAAGCGGACGACGGCCCGATAGCTCTTTTCGTTCTTCGTGTAGAACTGCGCCAGCCGGGTGGCCTTGTTGAGCACGAGCGGTAGAACGCCCGTCGCGAGCGGATCGAGCGTGCCGAGATGGCCGACACGTTTCGTTCCCGCGATGCGCCGCATTTTGCCGACCACGTCATGCGACGTCCAGCCCTGTGGTTTGTCGACGACGATCACGCCGTCGAGAGGTAGAGAACTCACGCCTTCAATGTATCCGGTTTACCGCGATCCTCGTCCGGACCGCGGATCGTTTGCTAGATACACTAGGAATTTGGAAGAAGAAGTACTCGGAAAAGCATACGACGGCCGCCTGATGCGCCGGCTGCTCGTCTACATGAAGCCGTATCGCGGAACGGTGGCGGTTTCACTCGTTCTCCTGCTCGGGGGTTCGCTCCTCCAAATCGTCGGACCGCTGATCACTAAATACGCGATCGACACCTACCTCACGGCTGGCAAGCCGAACCCCGCCGCGTTCCGCGGCCTCATGCTGCTGGCGCTGGCATACCTCGGCGCGATCCTGTTCGCGATGGTGCTCGAGTTTGCGCAGACCTACCTGATGCAGAAGACCGGTCAGCAGGCCATGTTCGATCTGCGACGCGACCTGATCGACAAACTGCAACGGCTCGATGTCTCCTACTTCGATCACAATCCAGCCGGACGCCTGCTCACTCGCGTAACCACCGACGTTGACGTACTAAACGAACTCTTCTCCTCGGGTCTCGTCACGATCTTCGGCGACCTGTTCATGCTGACTTTCGTGCTGGCCGCCATGTTCCAGTTGAGCCCCGGAATGACGGCGATGCTGCTCGCGGTGCTGCCCATCGTGGTGGGCGTCATGGCGCTGTTCCGCCGCACCGTACAAAAGAGTAACCGGCGCATCCGGACCGCCGTCGCCCGCATCAATTCCTTCCTCCAGGAATATGTATCCGGCATGAGCGTCGTGCAGCTCTTCAATCGTGAGCAGCGTGCCCGCCAGGACTTCGATGCGATCAATTATGACCACATGGACGCCTACAAGGACGCGGTGATCGCGTACGGTTGGTTCTATCCCGTGGTCGAGTTTCTGAGCATGCTGTCGCTCGCGCTGCTGCTCTCCTGGGCCGGATTCGGAATCCAAAAGGGCGCGATGACAATTGGCGTCCTGGTCGCGTTCCTACAATACGGGCTGCGCTTCTTCCGGCCAATCCAGGACCTCAGCGAGAAGTACAACATCATGCAGTCGGCGATGTCGGCCGCCGAACGTATCTTCAAGCTGCTCGACACAGAACCCGCGGTCGTCTCCCCGGCAGCGCCCCGGTCCCTGCCCGAAGGAAAGCTGGCGATCGAGTTCGACCACGTCTGGTTCGCGTACAAAGAGGACGACTGGATTCTCCGCGATCTTACCTTCCGCATCGAGCCGGGGGAAACCATC
>JBDTTK010000743.1:0-2580 GCA_039930685.1 Bryobacteraceae bacterium
AAGGTCGCGCTCCCATCGACTCAAGGCTGGATAGAACCCCGAGCGTGAGCGAGGGGACTTGTCAGTTTCACACGGACCCCAAAGTTCGTGGGCTAGCTTCTGGGGCGGGTCTCTGCAAAACCGTTCGGGGCCGGAATTGGCTTCGTTCTGCAATCTCGCGGCATCCCCTGCGGAAAAGCCGCCAAAATTGGCCGTAGATAGCAGAAAATAAAAGAGATGAGTGTCGCTTGGCTTCGTTCTGCAAGTAATGCTCATGCGCGAAGTGCGTCACCTCTGGATCCAGATGAGGAAGGCATCGCACCATACAGAAAGGAAAAGAGATAAGTCAATTCGGCTTCGTTCTGAACGGAGACCGCAAGCCGCACTTCTGGCTTCGTTCGGCAGACCGCCGCCGGTCAGCGAGCCAGCTCTACGATGGACCTCGTCCCCAACTCGTCCGGCAATCCATATTCAAACGCCACCCGCATCCGGACCTGGCGCTTGCGCGCCTCCATCGTCGCCTCCGCGATTTCAGTCTCGGCGTCCGGTCCCTTATAGAACAAGGCCCTCACTCCAGGCTTCCACGCCGGGGCGAAGGTCCCCAGCGCCCGGCTCAGCGGAGCGACCGCCCGCGCAGTAAGGATGTCGAACCGCTCTGTCTTAAGCAGGTCCTCGGCGCGCTGCGACGTCACCAGGACGTTCGAAAGTTGGAGCGCCTCGATCGCCGACTCGAGGAAGCGGGCCTTCTTCTGAATCGACTCGGCGAGAGTAAATTGAGTTTCCGGGAAGACCACCGCCAACGGAATGCCGGGGAATCCGGCGCCGCTCCCGATATCGAGGACCGTCTTCGCGCCCGCGAACAGCTTCCACGGAAGCAGGGAGTCCGCCACGTGCTTGATCGCCGCCTCGCGCGGCGACGTGATGCGGGTCAGGTTGAATTGCCGGTTGGCCTCTTCAATCAGTTCGAGATGCCGGCTGGATTTGGCGATGACCTCATCGCGGTTCGGCAGGTCGCCGGGCAGAATCTCCTGGAGGTCGTGCTCGGCAAAGGCCATTCGATCCATGATGGCACGCGGCAGATGAGAGGGAGGCGACGGCTAGTGCACGGGGGCGACAGCAGGCGCGGGCGAGGCTACGGGCGGTCCGGATCGAGATCGAAGGCTTCAACCATGTAGTCGTAATACGGTCCTTCAAGCAGGAAGGCGAGGAAGACTTCGTGAACGGCGTGGATCAGCTTGCGCGTCGCGTACCCGTAGTCCTTGGATTTGAGCGTCATTTTGAGCGAGACGCTTCCGCGGCTGTTGCCGCACGTGAGTCGCGCCTTGCGCGGATCGATGCGCCGGTGGTCCGGCAGGTCCTTGGAGTGCCGCTCCTTGATCCATAACTGGACCTCGCGGTACATCGACGAGTCCGCTGGGACGTCCGGCAGTACCAGCGGCATCGTGAGGGTGCCGGCCTTCGTGTCGAGGATCAGGTCGAAGAAGCGGTCGCGGTGCCAGAGCATGCGGAACGCGGCCTTCGTCGCAGTCGAAGTACCGCGGCTGAATCCGCGAAACACGGCGCGGGCCGCATAGTCGGCCAGGATCTCGTGGACCGGGTCGATGGCCGATGTGCTGCCCTTCGATTTGGGTTTTGGTGCGGATTTGGATTTGGATGCGGATTTGGCTTTGGGTGAAGATGCCCGCTTAGGTTTGGCCGCTGCCTTGGTCGCGGCCTTCGCGGAAGCCGCTGCCTTTGCCTTGGTCTTGCTTGTAGTTTTGCGGATGCTCACGGATGGTTCGTTTGGTTAGCGCAGGTCGAAAAGGGGGATGTGTGTTCTCAAGAAAGACAAAGGGCCGGATTCGCTCCGGCCCCTCGCTGTCAGTCGGACTTGGGTCTTAGTGCGCGATCGCGCCCGTCCCCGGTTCCGGATTCAGGTTCACGCCCGGCGGATAGTGCCGCGCCGAGGTGAACTCCTTGATGGCCTGCACGTTGATGAGCGTCGAGAGACCCTGCTTCGCCGCACCCTGATACGCGCGGTGGAGGGCCGCCTTGAAGTCCTCGGGCGTCCGCACGTACTCGCCCTGCGCGCCGAGGCCCTGCGCGATCTGGTCGTAACGGAGGTTCTCCTGGAAGAGGTACATGTGCATCGAGCGCGCCGACGAAGACGCCTGCGGCCACATGCCCCACGAGTTGTTGTTGTAGGCGATGCAGATGGTCGGGATCTTGTACTTGATCGCCGTATCGAGCTCGAAGAGGCTGTAGGCGAGGCCCGCGTCCGAAGTGACGCAGAGTACGGGAGCGCCCTTGTACGGCGCCTGCGGTCCGACGCCGCGCTGGACCGCGGCTCCGGCGCCGATCATCATGGCGAGATCGGGTCCGATGGCTCCAAACTGATAGGCGCACACTACGCTCTGTCCGGGGCGATTGGCGCGCAGCCAGCGTCCGGCGAACAGCCCGCTGGTCCACCCGCCGCAGCCGGTGACGGTCTGCTTCGGATCGATGTCGCTCTTGTAGAGCAAGTCGTGGACCTCCTTCACCATCACCGCCGGATGCAGGTGGTTGGTGTCCTTGCTGTACTTAAGGCCAAGGGCGTAATGGTCCAGGTTGGTCTTCTCGGTC
>JBDTTK010000744.1:0-2580 GCA_039930685.1 Bryobacteraceae bacterium
TGGCTGGGCCGTCAGCCGCCGCGGGCGAATCGGTTCCGCGCAGCCAATGCAGACGCCATACGTACCGTCGTCCACGCGCTCAAAGGCGGCGTCAATCCTCTCAACGCGTTGCTGAGTGGCGACGATCCCTTCGATCAGTCCGCGGCGTTCCGCGAGGTTTCTTCCTTGTTCACCGGAATCACCCCGGATCTCAAGCTCCAGCAAGGCATCTCTCATGGATGCCAAGCTTCCGGCCGCGCTCTCGCGTTCGCGGCTCAGGGAACTTACCAGTTGCTTCATAGAATTCTTGGTCATGGCGATGCCTCCTTGAGCTCCTACGATATCGAGTTCGGGGCGCGGAACCCATCCCGAAAACACACCAGTCCAGCTGAGGCAGGGCCGGATTTTGGCGGTCTGGTAGAAGAACCAGGGGAGGTTACGGCAATTGCAGGATGGTGCATGGGTTGGCCGCGAGCTATCCTACAGATAGAAGGCGCAGTTCATTCGCGTCTACCTCAGCAACCAGACGTCTTCGAAGTGAGAACGACCGCTTGCCCTGTTGCGGAGCCGCACAAGCAATTTCGCCGCGTCGCCTTTGAACAAGGCTCACGGCTGCGCGAAGACATCGTCGAGTTCGTTTTAGCGACGGGTGGCAACCGGTGTTGCAACAAATCACGTATTGAACGGAAAGGACGAACGGATGTTAAGAACGCTAGAGAGTATTTTGGGTTACCGGCTGGTTGCGCTGAATGGTGAGATCGGGAAGGTTCACGACTTTTATCTCGATGAGGAGTTCTGGAGGCTGCGTTACCTCGTGGTGGAGACCGGTAGTTGGCTCGATCGGCGGCGAGTTTTGATCGCTCCGGCAGCGCTCGGTTCCATCGAGGGAGAGCGTCGGGAGTTCGCGGTTCATCTCAACCGGGACCAAGTGCAAAGCAGTCCGGACGTCAATACGGACCAGCCGGTCTCGAGACAACAGGAGATGCGGACGAACGCACACTACGGCTGGCCCGCCTATTGGGCGCCCGACGCGATCATGATTCCGGGGCCGATCTTGACATCCGGCCGCGTGGCGCGCGCTTCGGCCGATCCTCATCTCCGGAGCTTCCGAGAGATCTGCTCCTATACGGTCGATGATGGCGAAAACGCCATTGCGAAGGTCCAGGATTTCGTGATTGACGACAGTGATTGGTCCGTCGCGATGATGATCGTCGCGTACGGCGGGTGGATCGATCCTCGTCAAGTGGCAACCCCAGCCGACAGAATCACAAATATTTCGTGGGCCAACAGAACGATCACGATCCGCTATTCGAGGGAGCAGCTCGAGGCATTGCCATCCTTCGAGGCCGCCGCCCCGGTTAACAAGCAGGAGCGGACCGTGTATTTCGACTACCATGGAAGAATAGTCGCGAGCACAGACCCACCCGCCCAACCGCATGAATAACGCTTCGTCCGCACCCGTCAACTCGGAAATCCGGCGTTTCTCGACGGGTGTCCACAGGTTGACGCTCCGTTGACGATGCTCCCGCTTCCTTTCGCATTTCTGACCGCCGACACCGACGTGCTCTCGCTTTCGGTTCGGATGCTGATTATCTTTGGCAGCGCCAAACTACTGGCGGAGTTATGCGAGCGTCTGGGCCAACCGGGTATTATCGGCGAGATTCTTGCCGGCGTGCTGATCGGTCCCAGTGTCCTCGGCTGGATTCATCCGGACGAGTTTACCCACACGATGGCCAGCCTTGGCGTATTGTTCTTGCTGTTCCGGGTGGGGCTCGAGGTCGATTCGGAAGAATTGATCAAGCTGGGCGGAACCGCTCTGACGGTTGGCTCTCTTGGCGTCATCATTCCGTTCGCAGCCGGATATCTCTTCTATTGGATAGCAGGGAAAGCAAGAATGGAAGCGGTGTTTCTGGGAGCCGCCTTAACAGCCACCAGTGTGGGAATTACCGCCCAGGTTCTGGCGGCACGGAATCTGTTGAGCGAAACCTCCGCGAAGATCATCCTCGGCGCAGCCATCATCGACGACATTCTCGCCCTACTTCTGCTCGGATTCCTGAGTTCGCTCGCCAGCGGCACGGTCCATCTCGCCGAAATTGCATTAACGACCTGCCTGGCGCTCGGTTTCGTCCTGGTCGTAGTTCGTTATGGGCACCGCGCCGTAAGCAAAGTTGCCGAACAACTGGGCGGACAAATGCAGGTTGGCGAAGCTGAATTCGCCCTCGCGCTGGTCCTTCTTTTTGCACTGTCCGCGCTCTCTGAAACCATTGGCGTCGCCGCGATCATCGGCGCGTTTCTAGCCGGCATGGCGATCACCAAGACCGTACCGCATCGCGTACATGATCTCACGCACGGCGTCTCGGAACTTCTGGTGCCGTTCTTCCTCGCGGAAATCGGAATGAATTTTCAAGTCCAGGTTTTCACGGACTGGCGGGTGGTGTTACTCGCCGTAGTCCTGATACCGATCGCCATTCTGTCGAAATTCTTCGGCTGCGGTCTTGGCGCAATGGCGCACGGCAGGACGGTTGCGATCCGGGTTGGCGTTGGTATGATTCCGCGCGGCGAGTTCTGTATTGTGGTGGCGAAAACAGGTCTTGCTCTAGG
>JBDTTK010000745.1:0-2578 GCA_039930685.1 Bryobacteraceae bacterium
GGCGCGTCCCTGACCAGCAGTGGAAAGCCCGATGAAGCGATTACCGTTCTCGAGAAGGTAGCGAGCGTACCTGGAGCTACGGACCAGATCAAGCAGATTGCCCAATCGGAGATTACACGCGCGAAGGCAGCAAAGAAGTAGCGCGGACCGTACGCATGGCGGCGGACCTGGAGATTCTCGAAAGCGCACTCGGCCACGCTTTTCGTGATCGGGAGCTCCTGGTCCGCGCCCTGACGCACAAATCCAGCGTCTACGAGAAGGCGGCGGCTGACGGCGCGTCCGCCGACAACGAGCAACTGGAGTTTCTGGGGGACTCCATTCTCGGCTTCCTGGTCAGCGAGAGCCTGGTGCGAAGCTTTCCCTCCTATCCCGAAGGCCGTCTCTCCAAGCTGAAGGCCCATCTGGTGAGCGCCGCTCACCTCTACGAAGTCGCACAGAATATCCACCTCGGCGCGTACCTGCTTCTCGGACGCGGCGAGGAAATGAGCGGCGGCCGGGAGAAGCGCGCATTGCTGGCGAACGCCGTCGAGGCGGTGATCGCCGCGGCATACCTGGATGCGGGCATGGAAGTGGTCCGCACGTTCGTCGACCAGGAAGTTATCGGATCGTTTACTCCGACCGAGGATTCGACTGGGAGACTGGTCACAGATTTCAAGAGCGCACTCCAGGAAACGGCGCAATCGCTGAAGCTACCTCCGCCGCGTTACGTCATCGTGAAGGAACGCGGGCCTGAACACGCGAAGACGTTCACGGTTGAAGTCCGCGTGGGCAAAGAGATTGCGAGCCAGGCGGACGGTTGTTCGAAGAAAAGCGCGGGTCAGAAAGCCGCGCAACAGATTCTCGAACGATTGCTCACGGAGGCGGAGCCAACGGTCCCGGCGGCGGCGGAATAGCGCCCGTCAGTACCGATTGCCGCGGTCAGAGGCTGAGCAGCGGCCTAACCGCCGCATAGACGTCCGCCGCGACCAATTCCGGCATCCGGTTTCCGTCGACGCACTTCACCCGCTCCGGTTCGTCGGCAACGATCTTGAGATAGGCCGCGCGCGCTTTCGCGCGCGCCAGCCCCGCGTCGACATCGATGTCGACGTAGATGGTCATGTCCGGCACGAGGCCACGGCAGGCGATGCGATCGACTTCGAGAACAACCTCGCTACCGAGGCCGCGGCCCGCCCCCTGATACGCGAGCGTCGAATCGGTCCAACGGTCCGATAGCACGACGGCGCCTTTCCGCAACGCGGGGACGATCCACTGGTCGGTATTTTGGGCGCGCGCGGCAAACATGAGAAGCAGTTCGGTGACGGGCGAGATCTCCTGGTTCTTGCCGTCGAGCAGCACGCGGCGGATCTGCTGGCCGACGGCCGTGCCGCCGGGTTCGGCGGTTTCAAGGACATCGACACCCTCTTGCCTAAGACGCTCGGCCAGGAGGCGCAGTTGCGTGGACTTTCCGCTTCCGTCCGGACCTTCGAACGTGATGAACCGGCCGCGGCGGCCCGCCGAAGCGTCAGTCCCAGCGGAAGCGTCAATCATAGACAAAGTGCAGGACCTTCTTCAGGTCTTCCCACGATTCGCGCTTCGCGTCCTGATTGTAGGGCCGGAGGAGGTAGGAAGGATGATACGTGACCATGACCGGAATCGAGTTCCATTTGTGCCACTTGCCGCGGAGCTTCATGACGCCGTCCTTGGTTCCGAGGAGCGCTTTGGCGGCCGTGGATCCAAGCGCGCAAATGGCTTTGGGTTGGATGCTCATGAGTTGGCGGAACAGGAATTGGCCGCAGATCTCCATCTCGTCGGGCTGCGGCGTCCGGTTCTCCGGCGGACGGCATTTGACGACGTTGCAGATGTAGACGTCGGAGCGCTTGATGGGGATGCCTTCCTTGCCGGCTGTGCCCTCGATCATCTGGGTCAGCAACTGCCCGGCGCGTCCGACGAACGGGATCCCCTGCGCATCCTCATCCGCACCGGGTCCTTCGCCGACGAAGACCAGTTTCGCGGATTCACTGCCCGAACCGAACACGATCTTATTGCGCTGTTCGCACAGCCGGCAGCGTTTGCAATCGCCGATGTCCTCGCTGATTTTCTGTAGGGGGTCGCCGGAGCGATCGAAGGTTAGCGGGTCGAAGACGTTCGACACGGCTGGGATGACGGGCGCTGGAGGCGGCGTGACGAGCGTTGGCGACGGAACCGGTCGAACCGTGGGCTGGATGGGTGGAGCTTGCGAATAGACGGGCGCGGTACGTGGTGGGGCCGCTCGGCTGGCGGGTGGCTGCTGCGGGATGCTGGATGGGCGCGGTGCTGCCTCAACGCGCGGCAGTCCGGCGCTTACACTCCCGTAAATCGTTCTAACGCCGAGGTCGCGAAAGAATTCCAGGCGGCGGCGGATCTCTTCGGTATCCATCAACAGGCTTTCGTTACGCCTCCTGTGTGGCATGCCGCGCCAGCCGCAGGTGCAGAACCTGATCGAGAATCCGATCGGCGATCTCGCGTTTCAGCGCGCGACGCACGGGAATCTGTTCGCCGGTCCGCAAGAAGAGCGTGACCTCGTTTTCGTCGGATTCGAATCCAATCCCCTCCTGAGAGA
>JBDTTK010000746.1:0-2575 GCA_039930685.1 Bryobacteraceae bacterium
CGCCCGTCGAACCCGCGAGGATCTCATGAGTTTTCTCCGCTCGATCGTCGTTCTCCTTCTCGCCATCGGTGCCGGCGTCGCAGTCCTGCTCGTTATTTCGCAGGAGCCCTTCGCCGACAGCAAATTCGAATTTCAGCAGGACCGCGAACACATCGGGGTCCTCCGCGAGTTTCCGTACCCCGCACTCGCTACGCCTCAAACTCGATTCCTGCTCGTCGATGCCGGCAAGCATGGCGCGAGCGCGACGGCCAAAGGCCTGGAGGGCAAGACCGTCCGCCTCCGTGGATCGCTGATTCAGCGCGGTCCGGATTCCATGCTCGAACTCGTGACCGGTACTGTGCAGTCGAATCCCGAAACGCCGCCCACGCCGCCTGAAACCGCGACTGACATCGGCCCGGCCGTCTTAGTGGGCGAAATTGTCGACAGCAAGTGTTTCTTCGGCGTGATGAATCCCGGCAACGGCAAGGTTCATCGCGACTGTGCCGCGAACTGCATCCGCGGCGGCATTCCGCCCGCGTTCCTGGTTCGAGACGCCGCAGGAAATGCTCGCGTCTTCCTCCTGACCGGGTCCGATGGCCGCGCCCTCCATCAGGAAGTCCTCGACCTCGTGGCTGAGCCCATTCGCATCACCGGCCGGATTTCGCGCCTGGGTACGCAAGATTTCCTTCGCGCCGAGCCCGAAACTTTCCAGCGCGCCGCAGCGCAACCGTAACGTCGCGTGTGTACGGGCCGGGCATGCCCCGGCCCACTGGTGGCACGGACCCCGATCGTCGTGATCCGCACTTCTCACGCTGACTCTTTCCGGTCGCGCCTCGTAGCGCCAGCGCCACGCGGACCGGTTTAGCTCTTCGTGTATTTTTCCATCCACGCGAGGATATGCTCAATCTTCGCGATGTAATGGCTGGTACGCCCGCGGATGCCGTGGAACTCCGCCGGAACCCGGACCAGCACCGCCGGAACCTTCTGGGCTTTGAGGGCGAAGTACAGCTCCTCGCTCTCCGCGATGGGGGTCCGGAGGTCGGCCTCTCCGGTGATGACCATAGTGGGAGTCTTAAAGTTCTTCGCATAGAAGACCGGGGACTTCTCAATGAAGAGCTTCATGTTGTCCCAGGGCAGCGCCTTCAGCCACAGGGCGGAGTGCGTGTAGCCGCCGTCGGCCGTGCCTGCCTGCGTAATCCAGTTCGTGACCGGATACTGGGAGACGGCGGCCGCGAAGCGGTTCGTGTGGCCGATGGTCCAGGCCGTGAGAAGTCCGCCGCCCGATCCGCCGGTGACGCAGAGTTTCTTGGGATCGATATAGCCGCGCTCGATCATCTTGTCGACGCCGACCATTAAATCCTTGAAGTCATCGCCAGGATAATTGGTATGGATGATGTTGCCGAAGCCCTCGCCGTAGCCGGTGGAGCCGCGGGGGTTGGTGTAGAGCACGACGAAGCCCCGCGCGGCCTGGATCTGCATTTCAGCCTGGAAGTCGACGCCGTACATCGAATGAGGTCCGCCGTGGATTTCGAGGATGAAGGGATACTTCTTCGATTTGTCAAAGTTGGGCGGTTTGACGATCCAGCCCTGAATGGACTTGCCGTCGAAGGAGTCGTAGGTGACCTCCTCGACCTCGCCAAGCTTGAGGCTGGAGAGCAGGCTGTCGTTGGCGTGAGAGATGCTGTTGATGTCCTTGCCGCGTCCGGCATAGAAGGTAACCACCTCGCCCGGTTCTTGCGGAGATGTGCTGATCGTCGCGACGACGGTGTTGTTGGCCATCGTGAATCCGCCGCCCTGCGCGCCGCCGCCGAGCCGGTGTTGGCCGCTGGTCAACTGGACGGGCTCGCCGCCTTCAGCCGGTATGGAATAAAGCTGGGATCCGCCGCGGTCTTCGGTCATGAAGTAGATGGTTTTGCCGTCCCAGTGCCAACGTGGTGCGCGGACGTCGCGATCGAGCTTGGGCGTCAGACAGACCGGATTCGACCCGTCTGCGTTCATCACGTAGAGGTGATTGACGGTATAGCTCTGGAATTTCCAGTCGTGGCCGACGTACAGGATCTTGGTGCCGCCGGGTGACGCGACGGGGTTGGAGTCCGGTCCGCGGCGGGTGGTCAGTTGCTTGATGGCCTCCGAGTCCACGGAGTAGGCGTAGATATCGCCGCCTTCGAGTGAGTAGTCGGCGTCGGGAATCCGATTTGTCGCGGCGTAGATGGTCTTGCCGTCCGAGGACCACGAGAAACCCTGGTGATTGAAGTCGCCACTGGTGATCTGCTTCGGCGCGCCGCCGGTAGCGGGGACAGCGAAGACGTGCGTGTATCCGGGAGGCGTAATGCCCTGCCCGTCCTGACGCCAGCGAAGCTTGGTGACTACGATCGGCGGATCAGCCCAACGGGCGCCCGCGGGATGCTCAATCGGCTTGATGGACCATTCCGGCTTGGCGGGAACGCGCGCGACATAGCCGATCCATTTGCCGTCCGGAGACCAATCGATCGCCGAGGGCGACTGCTGCAGGTCGGTGACTTGCGCTTCTTGTCCCGAATCCAGCCAGCGGACGTGGATCTGCGTTTTGCCGCTGCGGTTGCTGAGGTAAGCAAGG
>JBDTTK010000747.1:0-2563 GCA_039930685.1 Bryobacteraceae bacterium
TTTGAGCGCGCGTTCGACTTCGCCGCCGAAGTCACTATGGCCCGGTGTATCGACGATGTTGATTTTGAGATCGCCGAGGTGGACGCCGGTCGTCTTGGCGAGAATGGTGATGCCGCGCTCGCGCTCGAGGTCGTTCGAGTCCATGACGCGCTCAACGACTGCTTCGTTGTCGCGAAAGATGCCGCTCTGCCGCAGCATCGCGTCGACCAGCGTGGTCTTGCCGTGGTCAACGTGCGCAATAATGGCGATGTTCCGAATTCCGTGGTTCTGCATTTTGTTGGTGGAACTACCATGATCGCACGCTTGCGTGTCCAATTGCATCTACCCAAACGGGATGTACCACTTATCTTTACCGATGGGATGCCTATCTTGGCTTCCTGGATGCGGATGGTCGCGTATGTTATTATTTTACTTAGTGATATGGCGGTATTGAACATAAAGGATCCGGCTGCACACCTGCTTGCCTCCGACTTGGCTAAGCGCACTGGTGAAACAATCACCGACGCGGTGATCCACGCCTTGCTTGAGCGGTTGAGCCGTTTTCCAGCCGAGCGGCCCGCAGACCGCAAGGCTCGCCTGCTCGCTCTCTCCAACCGCGCCGCTTCGATTCCCAATCAGGATCCGCGCTCCGCCGACGAGATCCTGGGCTACGACGAGCATGGATTGCCGACCGGGAACGGATCGCCTGATGGTCATTGATACTTCGGCAATTATTGCCATCCTCACGGACGCACCGGAACGTCTTCGCCTGATCGACGCCTTGGAGACCAGCGAGCGGAACCTCCTGTCGGCCGTGACCTACTATGAAGCGCTCCTCGTAATGCGAGCCAAGAAGGGCAGCCAGGGCGCCGAACTGGTCGACGAGCTGGTGGCGGATCTTGGCGCGACCATCGTCTCGTTCGACAAGAGTCAAGCGGCTTCCGCCTATTTGGCGTACGATGAGTACGGAAAAGGCCGCTCCCCGGCGCGCCTGAACTTGGGCGATTGCGCCAGTTTTGCTTTGGCCCACCTGACCGGTGAGCCTCTCTTATTCAAGGGCTCCGACTTCGCCGCGACCGGCGTGGCCGCCGTGTCCTACTAAAAGCGCCCATCGGAATACCATGCCTCTACCCAGCGTCGTCATCGTCGGACGCCCAAACGTCGGCAAGTCGACCTTCTTCAACGCTATCCTTGGAAAGCGGCGCTCGATCGTCGGCGACGAGCCCGGCATCACCCGCGACCGAATTCGCGGCGAAGCCCTCCATCGCGGCAAGCCCTTTGAACTGATCGACACCGGCGGCATCATTCCCAATGACGAGGAGTTGATTCCAAGCCAGATCCTCAAGCAGGCGCGCGTCGCCCTGGAGGACGCCTCGAAGATCATCTTCTTGATCGACGGGCGGACCGAAATCACTGGCTCCGACCGCGAGCTAGCAAAGATCCTCCGCAAACTAGGCAAGCCGGTTACGCTGGTCGTCAACAAGATCGACCATGAGCGCCGCGAAGGCCTCGCCAACGAATTTCATTCGCTTGGATTTAAGGATCTCTATCCGGTTTCCGCCGAGCACAAGATCGGCATCGGCGAACTTCTCGACCACATCACCGAGGACTTTCCGTCGGAAGAAAGCGGGGTCGCTGAAGGCCCGCAGGTCAAGCACATCAAGGTCGCCATCATCGGCCGCCCCAATGTCGGCAAATCGACCCTGTTGAACGCTCTCGTCGGCGAGGAGCGCTCCATCGTGTCTCCCGTCGCCGGCACGACACGCGACGCCGTGGACGAGATGGTGGTCCGCGACGGCACCGAGTTTGTTTTTGTCGACACGGCCGGCATCCGGCGCAAAGGCAAGACCAAGCTGATGGCTGAAAAGCTGAGCGTGGTCATGGCTCGCCGCCACATCCGGATGGCGAACGTCGTCCTCATGGTCCTCGAAGCCAGCGAAGGCCTCGTCGGATTGGACGCCACCATCGCGGGCTATGCCCACGAAGAGGGCAGGGCTGTCATCCTGGTTGTCAACAAGTGGGACGTCACTAAGGAAAAGAGCCGCAAGAAGTTCACCCAGGAAATCCGCGACGAGCTGAAGTTCCTCGAGTACGCGCCGATCACGTTCATCTCCGCCAAAGAGAAGAAGGGCACCGGCGCCCTGTTCCCGATGATTCAGACCGCGTACGACAACGCATCCAAGCGGATCCCCACCGGCGAACTCAACCGCTTCGCCGAAACCCTGGACTTCGGCCTGGACCTGAAGGTGTACTACATCACACAGGCATCCATGCGCCCGCCAACATTCCTGTTCTTCACGGATAAGGGTCCCAACCTGCACTTCTCGAGCGAGCGCAATCTTGTCAATCGCTTACGCCAACGCTTCGGGTTCGAAGGAACCCCCATCGTGGTAAAGTCCAAACGCCGTTAGAACTCCGCCGGTTGGATTCTGGCTTCGTTTCGCGAATTTGCGTTGTGTCACGGGTTGGCTTCGTTTCGCGAAAAACCATTCAGGCTCCGCGTGGCTTCATTCGGCAGTTGGCTTTGTTTCGCGAAAAACCGGAAAAACCGTGCTGACTCCGATTTCGGTCCGATAGCCCTCGA
>JBDTTK010000748.1:0-2559 GCA_039930685.1 Bryobacteraceae bacterium
GCACCAGCATCTGATCGTGCACCGCGATCTCAAGCCGGGAAACATTCTCGTCACCGAAGATGGAACGCCGAAACTACTGGACTTTGGAATCGCAAAACTTTTGACGCCGGACGCGGCGCAGGCGCAGACCGTGACGCTGGTGCGGATGCTGACGCCGGAGTATGCGAGCCCGGAACAGATTCGCGGTGAGGCGATCAACACGGCGAGCGATGTCTACTCGCTGGGCGTCATTCTTTATGAACTGCTCACCGGGCGGAGGCCGTACCGGCTCAGCGCACGCTCGCCGCACGAAGTGGCCCAAATTATTTGCGAGTTGGATCCGACCCGGCCGTCCACCGCGGTGCAGACCACGGAGGAGATCCGCGACCCGGAAGGCAAAGTCGAATACACGCTGACACCGGAATTGATCAGCTACGACCGGGGCAGCAAGCCGGATCGCCTCCGCCGGGCGCTTTCCGGGGATCTCGACAACATCGTCATGATGGCGATGCGGAAAGACCGCAACCGCCGCTACGTCTCAGCCGGGCAATTGGGCGAAGATATCCGGCGGCATGTGAGCGGGCAACCGGTACTCGCCCAGCCCGATACATTCCGATACCGGGCCGGGAAGTTTATCGGGCGTCATCGGGCGGCGATCGTGGCGGCGACGCTCGGAGTACTGGCGCTGACCGGAGGACTGGTCGGCACGCTCTGGCAGGCGCGGCAGGCGAGCATCCAACGGGCAAGGGCGGAGCGGCGGTTCAACGACGTACGGCGGCTGGCGAATTCCGTGGTCTTCGAGATTCACGACGCGATTGCGAAGCTGCCCGGTTCGACGCCCGCGCGGGAGCTGATCGTCACCCGAGCGTTGGCGTATCTGGACGCGCTCTCGCAGGAGGCGCAGACGGACCCGGCGCTGCGGTCGGAACTGGCGGCCGCGTATCTGCGTGTTGCGGAAGTGCAAGGCTCGCCGGGCCAGGCCAATCTCGGGCAGACCGCCGAGGCTTTAGTCAACGCCGAGAAGGCGCGGGCACTGGCTGAGGGGCTGACTGTGCAGTTTCCGGAGAATGTCGAGTACCAGCGCAACCTGGGGATGATCTACGACGCGGTCACGCAGTTGCAGCGGGGCACCGGCCATTTTGACGAGGCGCTCGAAATCGACAAACGGATGCTCGCGGTGCGCCAGAAGCTCTTCGACGCAAACCCGAACGATGTACGCAGCCTGCGTCAGTTGGCGCTCAGCTATTTTGCGCTGGGTAGCGACTACGTAACGAAAAACGATTTCAAACAGGCGCTCGAGATGCGGCGGAAGGCGGTCGACGTGTTCGAGCAGGTCGAGGCTAGGATGCCAACGCCAAAGACCAAGGAGAACGTCGCGCTCGGTTACAAGACGCTGGCGGGCGTCCAGGCGCGGCTCGGCGATTACACGTCGGCCCTCGAAAGCCTGGGGCGCGCAGCCAAGGTGGAAGAACTCCTTCGGAAAAGCTCGTCCAACGACGCGAGCGTCGAGATGGCAATTTCCTACACCTACAGCGATACGGGCTATAACCTCTTCCGTTTGAAACGGTACCAAGAGGCCGAAGAGTATTACCGCAAGGCGCTTGCGATCCGGATGCATGTTTCGAATGCAGACCCCAAGGATGTTCGCGCCCGCCATGCTGTCGCGACAACCCACGACCGCTTAACCGGCATCCTCGTGGTGTTAGGCAAGACTCAGGAGGCGCTCGAACAACAGAGAGCGTCCCTCTCCATTCACCAGCGGATGATGGAGCGGTTCCCGGCGGTATCCGACTACAAGCAGGAAGTCTCGATTTCGTATGGGTCGCTCGGCGACGTTTACCGGGCTAGCGCTCGCAGCGCGAGATCATCCGGCAATAACCGGATTGCCATGTGGCGATCGGCGCGGGAGTGGTATTCGCGGGCACTCAGCAGCGCGATCGAGATCGACAAAACCTTGCCGAAGGACGGCGCGTACCGGGACCGCAAAGGGCTGCTCCAGAAGTTGATCGCGGAGTGCGATGAAGCCTTGAAACATGGCGGAACTCCGCCGCCGAGCACACTTTAGCGGGGAGGAAAGAATCGCATGTGGAAGACAGCCGCCGCACTATTGGCTTGCGCCGCAACGGTGTCCGCGCAGAAACCAGGGATAGCAAAGAACGTGGAGATCCGCGTACTGTCCACGATGCTGGCGAGTGCCGGGATCGGCGAATGGGGGTTCGCGGCGGTCGTAGACGTGGATGGCCATAGGATCCTTTTCGATACGGGGGCGCGTCCGGAGACCGCACTGCAGAACGCCCGAGAGCTGAAGATTGATCTGGCTTCGGCGACCGACGTCATTCTGAGCCACAATCACACCGATCATACGGGTGGCCTGCTCGCGCTGCGGCGCGATGCGATGAAACGGAATCCGGCGGCCCTGTCCAAGGCCCACGCGGGCAAGGGCATCCTGCTCGACCGGCCAAGCGGCTGGATGGCGAGGCTGAAGGCCGAATACGAAGGGACGGGCGGCCGGATCGTGGAGCACGAGAAGCCCGTCGAGATCCTGCCGGGTGTGTGGTTGACCGGTCCGGTGCCGCGCGT
>JBDTTK010000749.1:0-2554 GCA_039930685.1 Bryobacteraceae bacterium
CGAGCTGCGAATCCTCGCCGCCTCGCGTTATAATAAAATCTAGCCGGAGCGGTTGTCGTGTTCCATTCTGGCTTCGTTTCGCATCCAAGCTGCGGCTGGCGCGGCTCGCCCCAAAAGCAACCATAAGCGGCTGTGAGTAAAAGATTTAGATGGAATTGGCTTCGTTCTGCATGGCGCTGCGCCGCGCGGACTGGCTTCGTTTCGCATCGTCTCACTCGGCTTCCCGGCCGCCAACCAAGTGTCCCGCGAAAAAAAGTACCCCGGTTTGTCGAAGCCGCATGGCCTCATGTGCTACTTTTGGGTGTAGGCCTTGTATTTCTAGGGTTTGGCGCACCCGAGGTTAGTGGCCCGATCTGGTCTGGCTTCGTTTCGCACGCCGCTCCGCCCGACAAGGCGTTCCGCGTCGAGCATCGAGTCGAAGCCATGGCGACCACCTATCAAATGGTCGTCTATGGCAGCGATACCAACAGGTTACAGGCAGCCGTGGTGCAGGCCGGCGAAGAGGCGAAGCGCCTTGAGTCGCTCCTCTCCAACTACTTGCCTTCGAGCGAGTGGAGTCAGGTGAATCGGTTGGCGGCCAGCCAGCCAGTGCAGGTTTCGTCAGAGTTGTTTCAGTTGTTGACCGCCTGCGTCGAGTACAGCCGGCAAAGTGAGGGCGCGTTCGACATCTCGGTAGGGCCGCTGATGAAGGTCTGGGGCTTCTACAAGGGATCTGGATTTATGCCGCACCGCTCGGAAGTGCGGACGGCATTGGCGCGAACCGGCTACCGGCACATCTTGCTGGACCCGGCGACGCGCACCGTGCGGTTCGACCGTAGCGGGGTCGAGTTGGATCCGGGCGGAATTGGAAAAGGATACGCGGTAGATCGCATGGTTGCGGTTTTGAAACAGAACGGGGTCACTGACGCGCTCGTCTCAGCGGGCACGAGCAGTATCTATGCGCTTGGGGCTCCTCCCGGAGACAAGGGCTGGAAGATCGACATCCGCGACCCGCGCGACGAAAAGAAAGTGGCCGCCGAAGTGGTTCTCAACAATCAATCCATTTCGACCTCGGGCAACTACGAGAAATTTTTCTACGCTGAAGGCAAATTGCATAGCCACATCATGGACCCTCGAACCGGCTTTCCGGCTGAGGGCGTGATTCAGGTTTCGGTGATCGCTCCGCGAACCATCGATTCTGAAGCGTGGACCAAGCCGTATTACATCAACGGCCGCGCCTGGACGGCGCGGCACAAGCCCCCAGGATTTCGCGTACTGATGTGCGAAGACAAATCCGTGGGCGCAGGGAGGAATGCATGCGAATGGCTCCCATGAACAGCCGTTTTCTAGATGCTTGCCGCAGGCGGCCGACGGATGTTCGGCCGGTCTGGTTTATGAGGCAAGCGGGCCGCTACATGAAGCAGTACCGCGAGATTCGGGCCAAGAACTCGATTCTCGAGATCTGCAAGCGGCCGGACCTCGCCGCGCAAGTGACGCTGCAGCCCGTCGAGATCCTCGACGTCGACGCCGCCATCATCTGTGCCGACTTGCTCCTTCCCGTCGAGCCCATGGGCTTGAAGCTGGAGTTCGTCGCCGGAGAAGGCCCGCGCATCGATAACCCCGTCCGGACGTCGAACGACATTGACAGCCTCTCGATCGCCAACACCGACGACCTCGGCTACGTCGGCGAGTCGATCCAGCTCGTCACCAAGGCGCTCGCCGGACGCGTTCCGGTCATCGGCTTCGTGGGCGCGCCGTTTACGCTTGCAAGCTACATGATCGAGGGCGGACCCTCGCGCAATTTCCTCCACACCAAGCAGATGATGTACCGCGACGAGACCCTGTGGCGTCGCCTCATGGGCAAGCTCGTCGACGTGCTCGGCAACTTCGCGATCCTGCAGGTCGCCGCCGGAGCCCGCGTCATCCAGGTCTTCGACAGCTGGGTAGGCACGCTCGGACCGGACGACTACGTCCGCTACGTCGCGCCCTACTCGCGCGCGCTCATCGAGCGCATCCGCTCGAGCGGCGCCCCCGTCATCCACTTCGGAACCGGCGCTGCCGGCTTCTTCCGCGAACTCCATGCCGCCGGCGGCGACGTCATCGGCATCGACTGGCGCATCAACATCGATCAGGCGTGGATGGACATCAGCTACCGCTCGGCGATCCAGGGCAACCTCGATCCGGCGGTGCTCTTTGCTCCGCTGCCCGAACTCCGCATGCGCGTCAACGAACTGTTGAAACGCACCGGAACGCGTCCCGGCCACATCTTCAACCTCGGCCACGGCATTCTCCCCGAGACGCCCGTCGAGAACGTGAAGGCAGTCGTCCAGATCGTACGCGACTTCAGGCCCTAAGCCGCGTACGCGGATCCCGGCCGCTTCAGCTTGAAGCGATCGGCTGGGATCTGCGAAAAGTCGTATCGAACCGGCTTCGTCAACGGAGTACCGTCTCGGCGGACCCCGCGCTTTCCCGTGCACGAGTTCTGAACGCGGAGTCCGGTCACGCCGAGAGCGCGTGTGGCACAGTGATCGTAAGCCGTAATGGCTCTATACGTTGGCGCAAAGCCAGACTGCCG
>JBDTTK010000750.1:0-2549 GCA_039930685.1 Bryobacteraceae bacterium
GTGATAGCCTCAAATCCGTGCGCGTGAACCAGGCCGTTCAGGTCAGAGAGAACCCCGGCTCCATCTAAGGTGTTCATCCTTTGTTCGAGCGACTGGTACAGCCACTCGCTCAAGTGGCTGACCTGCTCACCATGGCCGCGTAAATCGGCGATCGCGATTCTCGTGAGCTTGTCGCTTGAGCAAACGCTGAAGTAATAAATGTCGCCGCCCTTCTTTCCGCCGCTCGCAGTTGAAAGGATGCTGGCCGTCAGCCCGTTGGTACAGACGTCGAGGTCCACGACCGAGACTCCGCCCCAGATTTCCGCGCATCGAATTTGTTGCACAGAGTGGACATGTTGCCAAGCGCCGGGAAATTCCCTTACGAGCGGCTTCTATCGACTGAGGTATCCCGCAGCGTCACGACCGTAGCACCCCAGCCGCCGGCTTCAGGTGGTGCATCGCCGAACGCCAGGACCAGCGGGGATTCGGAGAGAATCGCCCGCACCCGCTCGCGTTGCACGCCAATCCCGCGGCCATGAATGATCCGCAACGCTCGCAGACCCAACGCGTGCGCGCCTTCCAGATACTCCGCCACTACCGGAGCCGCATCTCGGGGCGGCACGCTATGCAGGTCCAGAATGTCGGTGATCGGGATTCTGACAGGCTCGATCTCGTCATCAAATGGCATGATCGGACCGATTAGAGAGAAGAGGTACTCGGCGGAAAGAGCCCTCTACCCCTAGTACTAGCCGAAATAAAGTTTGCCTTTCTAGTCATCTAGTACTGACCCATCGTCCGATAAAAACCTTAGGACTACCATAGGCTTGCAGCTCCACTCCTATGAATTAGATACTTAGTACCGCAAAACTAGGCCCCATGGAACCCAGTTAGCATTATCATAACGACAAGCGCATGCAGTGTTTCCTATGCGGAAAAAAGATCGGGTTCCTCCGATACCTCGTTGACCGGGAGTATTGCTCAGCGGAGCACCGGCACCAGGCTCGGTTCGTTTCGGCTCGCGCCCTGCGCGACGCCGAAGAGGATGAACCTTGGTCGGTCATGGCGGCCAAGAAGAAGGCCGCTAAGTCGGGCGCCACTGCCGGGCAGACTGCTTCCGTATTCGCCTTCCTGGCCATTGCTGTTCTGATCCTCGCCGTACTTGTCCTTCCGTCCGGCGGAAGCGGCGGTGGGGGCGGAGGCAGCATTTCGGTTCCCTCGCCGGAGCAAGGCAAGCCCGCAGGTTTGATCGCTCGTGCCGGGGATTACCTTGCGTCGAGCATCCGCGGCAGCGCACCGATCAGTTTGCGAGAGGATTTCCGCTCCGGATTCAAGGATTGGGCGACCACGCCGATGCGCGGTTCGCGTTCCGACGTTTTTGGCGACAGCGCGGGACCGGATTCCGTCCGCACTGGCTCCCTGCACATCTGGAAGCGGTCCACGTCCATGGCCAACTATCAGATGGAGTTCATGGGCCAACTCGAAAAGAAGAGCCTCGCCTGGGCGTTCCGCGCCAGCGACGGCAAAAACTTCTACGCCACCAAGCTTGTCATGACCAAGCCGGGCCCCCTGCCAAACGCCGGTCTCATCCGCTTTGCGATGGTCGACGGACGCGAGTTCGACCGCGTGCAGATTCCGCTGCCGCTGACGATTGAAAAGGGCGGCTCGTACCGCATCCGGCTCAGCGTCCAGGATGATCGCTTCCTGACTTTCGTCAACGGTCAGGTCATCAGCTCCTGGACGGATCGCCGCCTGCGCCGCGGCGGAGTCGGCTTCTTCGCCGAAGAAGGCGAACAGGCCTCGGTCAAGTGGGTCACGCTCTCCGAGCGCGACAGCATCCTTGGCCGCGTCCTCGCGCACTTCTCGCTCTTCGTGATTCCAGGCTCAGGCCTCGGCCTCGAATAGCTTCGTCCGTCTAGTCCGCATCTAGAGGTGAGCATTCCCGGCATCCGCGTTGTCCCCCCGGCGGCGTTGCATCTCCGGCGTGTGGCGCCCCCAACACTCTCTGGAAGCTGATCATCCGGCCGGGATCACAGCTTATAGGTCCTTGCGCGAAATCCCCAGCTTGTGCATCATCGCGCTCAACGTACTCCGCGGCAGCCCAAGGCGGATCGCGGACGCGCTGATAATGCCTCTGCAGTCCCGGAGCACGCGCAGGATGTAATTGCGTTCCATCTCCGCGAGCGTGCCGCGCGGGCTATCCACGGGCTCTACCTTCAATTCATCCAAGGGAGCGCGAAGCTCGCGGCCTGGCGACAGGATCACGGATCTTTCGATGAAGTTCTCCATCTCCCGCACGTTTCCGGGCCAATGCCAATTCTCAAGAGCTTGCATGGTCTTGAGCGGCATCGTTTCCACCTGCCGGTTCATTTCCCGCGTGTACTTCCGCATGAAATGTTGGGCCAGCGCCGGGATGTCTTCGGGGTGCGCACGCAAAGGAGGTATCGTTATGGGGAACACGTTCAGCCGATAAAACAGATCGCTACGAAAACTCTCATCCGCCACCATCTGAGGCAGGTTCCGGTTGGTCGCAGCAACGAGCCGGACATCGATGGGGATCGTCGTCGTGCCAC
>JBDTTK010000751.1:0-2545 GCA_039930685.1 Bryobacteraceae bacterium
TAGCTCTTGATGCCGTCGAAGGCTTGCTCGACTCCTGCGCGGACCGAGGGAGTTGCCACCACGAGCGGCAGGCGAGGCGGACCGCCGTAGTAGCCGTTGAGGTCCATGGCGTGCTTGAGCTGAGGAATGGAACGGGCTGCCGCGGCGGCTGGTTGGATGCGCTGCTGCCAGTCTTCGGCGGCTTCCTTCTCGCGGGTCCGGTGCGCTTCCCAGATCGTGATGCAGGCGTACGGCGCGGCGCTCGCGAGGGAAAGGATGGCGCCGGCGGCTCCATTCTGAAGGTCCGCGTGCAGGTGGGCCGCATCGCACCCGAGCACTGGCTGAGTGAGACCCTTGGCGCCGGACATTCGGACCGCGATCAGGTTGGGATGCTGCGGGATTTGCGCGGTATCGTCCGGTTGGACGATGACCGGCAGCGCGCTGCGGTCGGCGACCGTCGCGAAATACAGGCGGACATCCGCGCCGTCGATCCGCGGCGTACGGACCAGGGCGGCTTTGTAGCCGAGGCCGGCGGCGCGCGCGATAAGGTCGACGGTCTCGCGCACGGAGTCGGCGGATGCGCCGGCGATCAGGATCTTGTCCGCAGCGGCCCATTTGGCGGACAGTTCCCAGACGAGGGCTTTGTCGTCCGCCGAGAGCAAGGTGTCTTCGCCGGCGTCGGCGCAGACGGCGTAGCCGCCAACCGAGGTGTGGTTCCACTTGTCGACGTTGTGTTCGACCTTCAGCTTGTAGACGTCGCCCGCGTGGTCAAACGGGGTGGTGGTCGCGACGAAGATTCCGGAGAGTTTCATAAAGGAAAAGGCGGGCGGCATCCGATTGGATGCGCGCCCGCCTGGTTGACTAGAGTCCGTGATCAGACTACGAGAATGATAACCAGCGTGTAGAGCGCCAGCGATTCGATCAGAACGAGACCAAGGATGAGCGCGAAGCGGATGCCGGCGGCGGCTCCGGGGTTGCGCGCCATGGCTTCGGTGGCTCCGGCGACGGCCTTGCCCTGGGCGAGTCCGCAGAGGCCGGAGGCGATCGCCATGCCGATACCGGCGGTGGCGAACTTCCAATCCTTAATTGCGCCGGTCACTCCGCCGTCCGCAGCCATAACCGGCGACGCGACGAGGAACAACACGGCGAGGAACAACATCATTTTCAGAATTCGCATTGTGGTTCTCCTTATGAAATTTGCCTTGCGGAGGTGGTTCGTGCGGTCTCCTGGGGGAGCCGGCGCTCACGCGCAAAGCGGCACTATGCCGTACTACTAGAAACCTAGTGTTCGTGCTCCACGGCGCCGCCGACGTAGATCATGGTAAGCAGCGTAAAGATGTAGGCCTGGAGGAACGAGACGAAAATATGAAGACCCATGAAGGCCACCGGAACGACCAGGGGCACCAGTTTCATGAACGCCATGGTCACCTGCTCGCCGGCGAACATGTTCGCGTACAGACGAATGGTGAGCGATAGCGGGCGGGCAAAGTTGCTGACGATTTCGATGGGCACCATCAGGGGGATCAGCCACCAAATGGGTCCGAGGAAGTGCTTGAGGTAGCCGAGTCCGTTCTCGCGAACGCCCATGGCGTTGTAGTAGACGAACGTCACGATGGCCAATCCGGCGGGAACCCAGGCGAACATCGTGGGCGATTCGAAGCCAGGGATGATGCCGATCAGGTTCGAGAACAGAATGAAGATGAACAGGGTGCCGAAGAACGGGATGTACTTCTCACCGTGATGGATACCGGCTTCGGCAGTGGTGTCCTTGAGGAACTCGTAGATGACTTCGAAGAGGTGTTGGAGGCGGCCTGGCTTGTCGACCGAAAAGCTCGACTTGAGGACCGCCAGCAGGACGACCAGGATGGCGAGGACCAGGATCTCCATGACGATCCAGTTTTCCCACGGCCGGGCCGAATTATGAGCGTGCTGGCCAACGGCCTCGAGGATCGAGTTCGCCACACCCGCGAGGTGATCGTTAAAGATACGGGTGAGCCAAAGTTCTTCGTGCATACAATGTTGTGTCCGAGGGGGCTACGAACGCAGGAAGATCAGTTCGTAAACGATTTCAGCAATCACCGCCCCAACCGCAACCAACAACCCCGCGCTCAAGGCCGGAAGACTCACCCCGGAAACACTGATAATAACATAGACCGCGGCTCCAACGAGGAGATAGCGGAGGCCTAAAAACACGGCTCCGCGGGGCGATGCGCCGGGCGCGCCGAGGCCTCTTGCCATCCTGATCCAGAGGCGGAAGTTGCCGTAGGAGAGCGCCGCTCCGACCAGGAATCCGAGGGCGACGCGCCAACCCCATCCGGCGGCAACGAAGGCAGCGCCCGCAATTGTGAGCGCCGTCGTGACGCGGAGCATCCGTCCGATGGCGGCTTCGAGAAATGCGGCGTCCACGGCGGGTTAGAGTTCCTTTTGCAGTCCGCGGATGAGTTGGAGGAGGCCGCCGGCAACGCCAAGCAGAAGAACGGTGATTTTGAGGAATCCGGTGCCGAACCAGCGATCGAGGAAGTAGCCGATGATGTATCCCGCGAGGGCCGAGGCGGGAAGCATCATG
>JBDTTK010000752.1:0-2533 GCA_039930685.1 Bryobacteraceae bacterium
GAGCCTGTCGGAGAGAACTTGGACGGCATGCGTAAGGGAGGCCGGCTGGATCGGACGACCGTCGAGTTTTGCGTTGCGGACGACACCGGGGAGTGAGTGCGATGAATGGGACGGTGAAAAGGGATGTTATGCGGGTAAAAGTCCGTTCTGATGTCGGAATAATTTGAGTAAATTGTGGGTCGCGCAAATGAGCGACCATTCGCCACGGACTCCGGCCAGGCCTCGGAGCCGGAACCGCCGGATGCCGCGCGCTTCTTTAATGTGTCCGATGACCGGCTCGACCGTCGTGCTCCGCAGTTTGTAGAGCGCGCGATTGGCCGCTTCGCCGAGTTTGGCGCGCATCGTGGTGGCGAGTGCACTGGTCAGTCGGCGGCCTTTCTTGATTCCTTCCGGCGGCACCAACAGATTCGTTCCCGCGAGCCGCGCGTCGAGCAGGTGCTGCGTGTGCCAGTAGCCGGCATCGGCCGTCACGCATTCCGGCATTGCGCCCATCGTCGCGCGCACTTGTTCCACCATCGGCACGAGTTGATAATGATCGGTCGTGTGCCCGGTGACGTCGGCCGCGACCACAATCTGCGCCGCGCTGTCGACCGCCAACTGCGCGTTGTAGCCCTGCACGCGGCTCTTGATGCCGTTGTCCCACATCATCCGCGAACCCGGATCGGTGAAGTTGTAGTGCCGCTCCGGCTGCGCCGCGCGGAGCCGCAGGCGCTTCGCGCGATTGTACAACACGCGCCGCTGCGCTGCATCCAACTCCGGCGGCGGATCGGTTTTGCGCGGACGGCCCACGCGCCGCGCATAGGGTTCGGCCTCGCGGCGCGCCTGTTCGGCTTGCTCGGCGGCCTCCTCCTCCAACTCGCGCTGCGCTTTCCGCAGCCGCTCGATGCGGCTCGCCGCAGTCCGAAGCTCCGGCGGCAGCGCGTGTTCACGCTCGCCTTTTCCGAACTTCGCATCTTCCTCTTCGTCGACGCGCTCGGCTTCGGCCAGCAGCTTCGACACCGTTTGGAGCAAGCGCTGTTCCTCTTCGCGTATCTTCTGATAGCGCATTGACCGCGACGCGCTTGCGTTCGCTTTGATCTTGGTGCCGTCGATCGCCACGTGCCCGAGTTTCACGAGGCCCGCGCGCTGGCACAAGCGCAGCACTTCAAAAAACAAGTTTGCCAATGCATCCAGGTGCGCGCGGCGGAACGTCGCGATCGTGTCGTGATCCGGATGCCGATCGGCGGCCAGATACCGGAACGCGACGTCGTCGTAGGTCGCCCGCTCAATCGCCCGCGAACTCGTGCGGCCCATCGCGTACGCATACAACAACAGCCGCGTGAGCATCTCCGGATGGTACGCCGCCAGTCCACGGCCGTCCTTGCGGTCGTAGACGGCGAGGATCGCGCGGAGGTCGAGCGAGTGAACCACGTCCGCGACGAACCGCGCCAGATGATCGTCCGGCAACCAGTCCTGCAGACTCGGCGGCAGCAAATACGGTTGCTCCAGACTGCATTCCCGGAAGCGCTTGCTCATAGCAAATGCTTACCGATCTCGACTCTCCAGTCAACGAAAATCTATCTCCGACACGTTCCATCGTTGGCGCGATTTCCGCGCGCCCGCCGGTTTTCGCCTCCGGTTTCGCCCTCTTGACATTCGGATCGCTCACTGAATACTCTCGAGGGGTGAGTTGCTGTAGTTCTGAGCCTCTCACGGTCTCGGTTACCGCCAAGGTGTAATTCCTTCCGAGCCTGAAGCAATCCTCAAGAGCTGAATCGTGAATAGGAAGTGCGAGGCGTCGTCCTTCGCATGAGCGACAGGTCACAACACGATCTTGAAATTGCAAGTTGGAAACCTCCCTCCGGTCACACAGAAAGGAAAATACATTGAAACCCAAGAACCCCACCGCCGCGATCCTCGATCAGCTGGCCTCACAGCAGCTGCGGGGCGAGACTTCGCTAATCGTCACGATCGAACCCGACCTCATCCAGGATGCAATCAACGCCCTCTATGCCTACAGGAAGGTATTCGCTCCGGTCATTCCCGGCCTGACGGATACAGCGCCGATTTACGCACGGTACGAAGAGATGCGCCAGGAAGACGCGACCAACCACTACATTCTGCTGTTTGTCGAATGCCAGACGCTGGACGAGTTCCGCGAAGCCGTCGACCGGCTGCCGATTCGAAATTCTTCTGAGTGGCGCTCTCTAATGACAGGGGAGCGGTCCGCGACGGGCAGCAACTAAACGCAAACCTCGACCGTCCTTCGCCGGATGGTCAATATGTTGTCCGTACGGACCAACTTCCAGGTACAATGGACAATATGATGTCCGTGTCGATAAGAACTCCCCCCGAGGTTCAACTCGAGCTGGCGGGACGATTCAAAGCGCGGCGGCTGTCAATAGATCTGAGCCAGGAAGGGTTGGCGCGTCGGTCGGGCGTGACTTGGAGTTCGCTCAAGCGCTTCGAACGGACCGGCCTGATCGCTCTCGCCTCTCTTCTGAAGCTCGCGCTGGTTCTCGATTGCCTCGCCGACTTCGATCAGGTCTGCGTT
>JBDTTK010000753.1:0-2528 GCA_039930685.1 Bryobacteraceae bacterium
AGGTCCTCGATATAATTACGGAAATCGACGTCGTCGTCGAGCACTGCGATGTGTATTGAGGGCGCTCCGCTGATTGGATGGTTCGGCTGTGAGTCGGCGGCGGGTTCGGTCATGAATTCGCAGGCGGTGCCGATCAGGCTTCCACCTACTTCGCGATTATACTGCGTACGCCCCTCTTATTTTGCGGCGCAGGAACGCGGTATGGCGGTGAAGGGCGTTTCGATAAAGATTGCTGAACGCCGTCGGGCAGCGCGCCGTAGACGATGACCTTGCCGGAGAAGGTTGGAAGAAAGACCTTTCCGTCGGCGATCATCGGCTGGTTGAACTTCGCAAAATAGAACCTTGCATCTGCGTCATTCTCGTCGTAGCTGTTCCACAATTCTTCGAATGTGCCGCCGGCGAATCCGCCGGCGCGGTACGCATGCAAGGAACCAGGCTGGAGACTCTTGGTGTTGCTTTCAGGAACCAGTGCCCACACGATTCCGGAATCGGCCTGATTGCCATTGGCGGAGATGGCCAAATTCGCCCCCTGGTAACCAGCCGCCAGACCGTCGGACTGCCCGTTCGCGATGAGCCTCATCGTCCGCGCGCTGAAGTCGAAGTTGAATGCTTTGAGTGTATCGGTCGGGAAGGGAGATTCGGGATCTTCGCCCCAGATGAAGCCGCCACCTCCGGGCCAAGTGTAGATGGTGCCATTCCAATAGGCGAAGCCATTATAGATCCCAGTCCAGTCGAATCCGTCGCTGTGCCGCGACGCCATCTGAAATCTGGTTGCGACTTTCATTTGATCCGGGCGCATGACGAAACCGTCGCCGTACTTGCTGCCCGCGATGACATTGCCCGTTTCAGGAACGACGATCGCCCTGCTGGAACCAAGATCCAGATCGAAGTTCTGGTCCCACTTGGTGGACTCCTTCGGGAAACTGGCCTTGGCCTGCACTTCAAGCGTCTCCGGATCGACTTTGAGGATGCTATCGGAGTTGTCCGCGGCGGTCGCGACATCTTCCGCGAGATTTCCCGTAGTGAAATAGATGCTCGTGCCGTCCGATGCCGGTCCGCCGCCGGATTGCCAAATTCCCGCGCCTGATTTCTTTGGAGAGTAGTTCTTGACGCGGACCCGCTTGAGGTTGGTGTCATAGGCGAATAACCAACCGTAATAAGGCGACGAGTCCTGGTGTGACGCGAACGCGACATAGATGCGTCCGTTAAGCAGGAGCAGCGCTGTCCGCTGGAGTTGATAGAAGGGCTCGAATGCTACCCCGGCATCGGTGCCCTGGATCTCGACCGGCGGTACGAGGTCATCGCCTGTAGCCATGCTGATCCGGTGGAGGAAGAAGTGATAGCGCCGCGCACCGTCCGGACCATCTTCGGTGTTGGCGACGAAAAACAACGACGCCGATTCCAGGTCGATGACCGGCGTCCCGACAATTCCAATCGGCCCGTCGCCAAAGCCTGCGTCGCAGTCCGGAAAGTCGTGATAGTCGCCGCCCGGTACGAAATCGGTCGAAAGAGGAGCAGTTCCGAAGCTCTTCTGCCACAGAGGCGTGTACTCGTTCGCATCAAATCCGTACACCCGGTTGGCGGTAGTGGCGAGGTAGACGACGTTGCGGACGCTGCCGTCCGGCATGACGATCTTAGAAGCGAGCAGGGGTTGCGCCAATACGCATCCCGCCACCGGAAGCGTCGCCAATTTGCCGAATAGGCCGGGGCGGACGGTGTCCGGACTGAGAGCCACCTCGTTTCGATTCGTGCCGGTCCTGTAGTTGTCGTAGTGACCAGTCAAGACGTTGGATTGAGCCTCAACCGATAGGGGCAGGATTGCGAATAGAAGTGTGGAAATAAGTAGAGTCATTCATCAACACGTGGGCTGGTACGCTACGTTGTCAGCCATACACTATATAGAGTGCTAATGGATCAAAAAAGTTGCGCTTGATCGTGACTACCTCTCGCAAGGAGAGCGTAATTCCGGCGAAATGGATTACGTCAATGTTCGAATTCAGGTCAGACGAGAGGCAAAGAGGTGGGCTATGGCGCGAGAGGGTTGGTACGCCCGATAAGATTCGAACTTATGACCTTTTGCTCCGGAGGCAAACGCTCTATCCAGGCTGAGCTACGGGCGCGCGACTCCTATTGTACCCGGTTTAGCGGGTGGCGGTCACGCAAAAACGGTTGACTCATCCGTAGGAAGCCTACCGTTGGAAGGGGGGCGGCGCGTATTACGGCGTCAGCCCGTTCTTGGGCGCATCCTCGATACCGGCGTACGATTGGTCTTTTTGGAAGTTCGGTGCCGACGGTGGATGGGCGATTCGTCCGGTGAATGCGAGGGAATGGACCTGAATGGGCCAGTTGGCGGCAGAAAACGAAAAGGGCACGCTCCCTTTCGGAGGCGTGCCCTTTGATTCGAAGTTCGGAGAGACGCCTTCTTGCGCGCCGCTCGTGCCTTCGGCTGGTTTAGAATGCAAAGCGCAGTGCGAGCTGGAGGATCCTCGGATCGTCGGCGCTCGTGATCTTCATGAAGTTTCCGCTCG
>JBDTTK010000754.1:0-2521 GCA_039930685.1 Bryobacteraceae bacterium
GTTAACGGAGAGCGATAGGTGGGTTCCTCGTTCTGGCCTTTGAAGATCTTCGAAATCTTAAACCGCCCAGCGGGGCCGTCCAGCTCGAATCGCGCACCCGGCAGCGCCACGCGCGGACGCGCCGGACGCTCGTACTCGCCGCCGTCGATGTAGGCGTGACCGACGTTCAACTCGCCGATCATTTCGCTAATGATGTAATTCAGGTCGGACCGGTGCGCGACGTACTCGAGTTGCGGAGAATACTGCCGCCGCAGCGCCTCCCAGTCGTAGCCGTGCATATTCTTCACGTAGAAGAAATCGCGGTACCGACGCCAGACTTCGTTGAAGATCTGCTGGTATTCCTGCGATGGAACCCGGTCCACGGTGAGCGCCGCCGTCGAGACCGCCTTCTTCGAATCCTTGCCCTTCGGATTGCAGTCGTACAGTGCGTACTGTCCACCCTGCCGGACCAGGATCTTGTTGCCGGTCTCCGTCACCTGGAAGCCGTTCGCGCCTTCGAGAAAAACGCTTTCTTTCCGATCCTTCAAACCGAACATCATGATCGCGGTCTGCGTCTCCGGATTGCGCCCGTAATACCCGTTCGGGAATTTTCCGTAGATGAGGTAGCTCTTGGTGGCCTGCAGGCCGGCGTAGTTCTCAAAGCCCACCGGCACGCGCTTCACGCGCTGCGCGAGTCCATCGAAATCAATCTTCACCGGCGCCGGGCCGTCTTTCTTCGCATCCTTTGCCGGCTCAGGCTTCTTCGCGTCTTTGTCATCGATGCTGACTTCGTCGCTCTGGGGCGGGAAGGGATTCTTCACGTCTTTTCGCAAGGCGAAGGTGTAGATGCCCGTCGTGCGCGTGGTCGCGTAGTTGAACTCCGCCTGGCTGAGCAAAGGTTGGTATTCGCGATTGCTGAGGTAATAGAGATAATTACCGTCCGGATCCCAAACCGGATTCTGGCAATTGAACAGCCCGTCCGTCACGCGATGCAATACCCCGTCCGCGACGCCCCAAATGTAGATGACGTTCGCGCCGTTCTTATCGGAAAGGCTGAACGCCAGCCATTGCGAATCCGGCGACCATTGGTAGTCCGTCGACTGCCCGTGTTCTTCCTTGGCGACAATCTGTTCGCTCTTGTCCTCCATCTTGAGGACATGGATGTTGCCGTCCCGATCGGCGAACGCAATGCGCTTGGCGTCCGCCGACCAGATCGGCTGATAGAGCCGCATCTTGTGGCCTTTAGTGATCTGCTCTGGTTTCCCGTTGCCGTCCTGCTCTACCGTGTACAACTCTTCCTCGCCGGAGAGATCGGAGACAAACAGGACCTTCCTGCCGTCCGCCGACCACACCGCCAAACGGTCATGGGCGTTCGAACTGCGCGTCAGATTGCGCGGAGCGCCCTTCTCGATCGGCGCGGTGAACACATCGCCATGGGCCACAAAACCCGCGCGCTCGCCTTTCGGACTCACGAACATCTCAGCGACCTGGTTGCCGACATTCACCGTCGCCGGGCGCGAGGAAATTCCGTCGTTCGGAACGTTGATCTTCAGCCTTTTCGCCGCGCCGCCCGCCTTGGTGTCGTAGACGGCGAGTTCACCGTTCAGCTCGAATACGATCTCGCCGTTGTCACCCTTGCTCGGCCACCGCACGTCCCAATCGGCGTAGTTCGTTACCTGCTTCGTCTTTTTCGAGGCGATGTCGTACTCGAACAGGTTTAGCGTTCCGGTCCGGTCGCTTGCGAAGAAGATCTTGTTGCCGATCCACATCGGGTCGCGCTCGGTGCGCGGCGTCTGAGAGACGGGTTCAACCGATTTGGTTTTCCGGTCGAAGATGAATAAGTCCGCCGCCCATCCGCCCTGGTAGCGTTTCCACGAACGGAAGTCGCGGAAAAGCGGCGAATAGATTACTTTGCCGGCGTCCGGCGATAAATCACCCGCACCGGATTCCGGCATCTCGAGCGCCACCGGCAATCCGCCGGTCATCGGAACAACGTACAAGCGGCAGTCGTGTAGCGACCAGGACTCGCGGTACGACCGGAAGACGATGCCGGTCCCGTCCGGCGTCCAGCCGTAGACCTGGTTGTCATATCCCCAGCGGACCGGCAGAGGACCGCGCGCGGGATAGAACGTCAGTTGTTTGGGCACGCCGCCCGTTGCCGGCATGACATAGACCTGCTCATCGCCGTCATATTGGCCGGTAAATGCGATCCACTTGCCGTCGGGCGAGAACTTCGCAAACAGTTCAAGCCCCGGATGCGCCGTGAGCCGTACGGCGGTTCCACCGTTCGAAGGCGCGGTCCAGATATCTCCGCCATGCGTAAACGCAACTTTGTCGTTATGAATATCGGGAAAATGCAGGAGCTTGGTCTGAGCACCGAGAGACGCCGCAATGCCGAGGGCAAAGGTCAGGGTCCGCAGGGCGCGGGGAAAGGAAGCGAGGGGAAAACACATTGTCCGCATTGTAGCTAGTACCTACGGACGAAATTCAGGTCGAAATGTCACTGCGCGCCAGAAGGTGTACACGCGGGCCGGGCGGCCGC
>JBDTTK010000755.1:0-2517 GCA_039930685.1 Bryobacteraceae bacterium
ATCGGAGTTCGCGATCCACACATTCTCCGCACCGTCCCGATCGCTCAGGAACGTGATCCGCTTTCCGTCCGGCGAGTACTTCGGCTGGCTTTCGAACGCCATTCCGGGCAACAGGCGCCGCGCCTCACCGCCTTCGATCGGCAGGTCATAGATGTCGCCGAGCATGTCGAACACGAGCCGCTTGCCATCCGGCGACACGTCGACCGAGAGCCAAGTCCCCTCGTCCGTTGTGAACTCAATCGTGCGCGCAGGATGCAATGGAAGTCCGGCGCCTGTTTTGCCACGCTCTTGTGCCGTCAATGCAAAGCACACAAGAGCGATCAACAACTTCACTTGCATCCGACGCATCAGAAGATGACCTTGAGGCTCAGTTGCACAGACCTCGGCCCGCCGACCTGATAGAGGGGATTCAATCCTCCGCTCACTCCTCCAAGACCAAGGCTTTGACCCAGCATCGTCGTCGCGATTCCGAATGTTGCGTTTGGCACTCCGTTGGTTCCCAGGCTTCCGTCCGGATCCGCGAAGTTCGGGTGATTCAGAATGTTGAATAGCTCTCCGCGGAACTGCAGCGTCGCCCGCTCTGTCATCCGGAATTCGCGGCGAATCGCCAAGTCAATCTGCCCGACCGAGAATCCGCGCATTGCGTTGCGGCCGAGTGTGCCTTGCCGTTTCGAGTTCGCCGCCGGAATGAAGAACGCCGCGCGGTTGAAACGCTGTCCACCGCCGACTGTGGAGTCGCTGATATACAACGGTGCGCCGGCCACCAGATCTGGCCGGGAAACCGCGTTGATTCCCAATCCGAGGACATCGGTCGTGGTCGTGATATTCACCGGTGTTGCGGAGCGTGCGGTTAAAATCGAATCTAGCGCCCAATGATTTACCAGCGCGGAGAAGATCCCACTCGCTGACTTCACAGTCGGCGTGTACGTGAAAGCCGCCCGCGCGCTGTGCCGGATGTCAAAATCCGAGGATGAGTGATCAAGGGCCGGACTGATCACCGATCCAGGCGCGAAAGAAGTAGCGTCATTCGAGGCCGTATCGAGCGAATGCGACCACGAATAGGACGCCAAGACTTGCAACCCACGCGAGAGTCGCCTGGTGAACTGTAGTTGCAACGCATTGTAATCCGACTCCGCGGCATTCCTTGCGATGTTCAGGGTCACGATCAAGGGGTTGGGATTAATCACCTGCTCCTGCCGGATCAAGCGCCTGCCCGCAGCCCCGATGTAGGCTGCGGAAATGGTCTGCATCGTTCCGAGCGACCGCTCGAGTGTGACGTTCCATTGATACGTCAACGGAAGACGGAAATCAGAGTCGGTCACAATAAGGCTCGTTGCGGGCGGCGTCAACGAAAGCACTGGGGGCGTGGCGGATGCCGTGCTATACGGGAAAGGCGTTCCGGCCGGCAGTCGGTTGCGCCCGGCGGACGGCCAGGAGTTCGAAAACGCCCCCAGGGTTGAGCCGTAGGGCAAATCGTAGAAGAGCCCGAACCCGCCGCGAAGGATGGTCTCTCTTCCCCGCCTGTTCGAGAGTTGATACGCGGCGCCCATGCGGGGTGCGAAGTTCTTGTGAGACGCTGACCACAAGGGAGTGCCCGCGGGTGCGAACGTAGCCGTCGCCAGGTCGCTCAGTCCGATGAGCGCCGTCGGATACCGGCCTAACTTCTCGCTCGGATAGGCGTTCATCTCCCAGCGAACTCCATAAGTCAGAGTTAGTTTCGAGCTCGCCTTCCACGTGTCCTGCGCATACAGTGACCAGTTGTCCGTACTCACGTCCTTCGGTCCAGCGGTGGCGGTAATCGACCCCTGTGAGATCAGGCCGGTTATGGCGCCCGTCGCTCCTTGAAACACAGCTTGACCATTAATTGCGAGTGGACGGTAGTTGATCGTCGAACGGCGCCAGTCCACTCCGAATTTCATCTGGTGGCTGCCGAAGACTACCGACAGGCTGTCGGTCAGGTTGTGTTGCTTCTGGACGTTGTTCGCGAACCCGCCCTTTTGGTACGTCGCCGACGTTGTGCTGAAGGTGAAATTCCGCTCACCAGTGAAAGTCGAAGGGTAATATACGCTGTCCGGGATAGGCACTGCGCCGCCGAACGAATCCAAATCATTGATCTCCTGGCCGCGGACATCACTCCAGTTTCCGCGCAGCTCGGTCACGACTGCGGGCGCGATCAGATACGTCGCCCCGGCCGTAATCGTCCGCGTATTGATCGTGGTCGGGCTGATCTGGCTGAGCGTTCCGTTCAGGCCCCGCGTGATTGTGTGCGAAGGAGCCTGATTGTAGCGCCCGAATACGCTTAGCTTCTGCCCACTCGATTGAGTAGGGGTGCCGCGAATGCGCTTGAAATGGCGAATGCCAAACGAGAATTACCGATAGCCACGGTGGCTACGTTCTCTCGCCATTCGTCCAATGTCCCTCTGCATTGACGTCGGAGCAAGTCCGTGAGGTCCCTTTGAAGCATTACTTCTTCGCCTTTTGGCGCTCCAATGACTTGGTCCGGCAGAACGAATTGGT
>JBDTTK010000756.1:0-2510 GCA_039930685.1 Bryobacteraceae bacterium
AACGCGCGTACAAACGTGAAAAGGGCGGGTCCGCCGCAGCGCCCCCGCCCTCTTCACTTACACTTCGGATGAATTAGTCGTCGGCGCGGACCCAGCCGTATGCGCCGTTCGAACGCATGCCGCCCCGGTCGATGTATTCGGCCTTCAACTGGCTCAGCTTGTCCAGCGTATCGGCGGGAAGCGGATTGCGCTTCTTCTTCGGATCGATGCCGTAGATCTTCGCGGCGTTGAGGCCGAAGATTTTTGCTTTATCTTCCTTGGTGATCTTCTTGTAGCCGAACTTCTCGCAAATCTCGTCCGAGATCTGGAAGCGCCGGAACGCGTCAATGCACCATGCGGGCGATCCCCACCAGAGGCAATCCGTGCCCCAGATGACGTGGTCGGAGCCGAAGTACTTGATGTTCTTGCCGATGCCGTGCATGCACATGATCGGATTCGCGATCGCCAGGACATTGAAGAAGCTGCCAATCTCCGCGTTGACGTTGGTCATCTTCGGATTGCGCTTCTTGATGTCCATCAGGATGTTGTGCCAGCTGAAGTCGCCGGTGGTCGGATCGTAGAACTTCGGATCCTTGAACTCCGGCTCGCTGGGACCGTGCTCGAGCGCCGAGTGATACACGATGAACGTGAAGTCGGGATTGTTGAGCGCGGCCTTCTCGACGTCTTTTGGATTCGCGAGGTGGCCGAGCGTGCGGGACTGATAGGAGAAGCCCTTGTGCACGGAGATGGTCTTCATGCCGCGCTTGCGGGATTCCTCATAGAACCATGCCGCGTTGTCGTCATCCAACTGGAATCCGCCGCCCGATTGGCCGGGGTCGGTGTGGCAGTACCACTTCCAGCTCTTGATGCCGTACATTTTCAGTTCGCGCTCCATCTGCTCGATGGTGGCGGCCTTGTCGACCTTGTTGTTGACTTTGTCCCAATAATGGTTCGGCGCGAGGTTACCCTGCGCTACGGAGCGGACCGAGCCCGACATCTCGTTGATCTGTTTTGCCGACTGCGACATCAGCCAGCTCGGCAAAATACCGCCGCCGCGCGCGCGGCCTTCGAGTACTTCGCCGGCCTGATTCTTGTTGCGTTCGCGTCCGGGGACGCCCGAGATCACGACCATGTCGGTATCGGAGTCGAAAAACATCTCCTTCACGAAGGTCCGGAAGCTATAGGACTCGGCATCTTCCTTAAGGTTGAAGCCCATGTTCTTCATGAACTCGTTGTTGCGGAAGCCGGGCAGGGCGAATCCGTTGGTGAAGTGCGCCTGCACGTCCATCACGAAGTATTCGCTCTTGGGGAACTTTTCGGCGGTCGCCTCGGGCTCGTACATCTCGGCTTCGTCGACCTCGAACGCTTCTCCGTAGACTTTGTTGGCCGCGAGGAAGCAAGTCGCGAGGCCCATTGTCGACGCCATGAACTTCCGGCGGTCCCAGCCGATTTTCTTCGCGGCTTCGGTGCCCATTTCGCCGATCAGGTTCTCGACCTTTTTCTGATCGGGCGTCTGGCGGCGGGGGATCAGTTCCTCGTTAGAAACCAGTTGCGTGGGGACGGGCGAATCGACGCCCTTGTTGTAGTCACGAACACCCTTGCGAATCCACATAGAATCGATTCTCCTTAACGAATCCTGCTGGCGGTGGCGCCGCCCAATCCCTTAGCCTGCGCCGATTTCGGCGGGCACGACATTCCAGTGCCTACTCTGATGCATAGCAATGATAGAACGAAGGCTGGGGACTCACAACCGGCAGTCAGTAACGCTAGGTAAAGCCCGGGCTAGCTTGGCGACCCGCATCACTCACGGAACCTTTTGACGCTAGAATCGTCAAATTCGCCATGCAAGACCTGCGGCACGCCTTCCGACTGTTTGCTAAGTCCCCTGTATTCACCCTGATTGCCGTCCTATCCCTGGCCTTGGGAATCGGAGCGAACACCGCGATGTTCAGCCTCGTCGACACGGTCCTGTTACGGACCCTGCCCGTTCAACGGCCCGAGGACGTGGTGCAAGTCGGCGTTTTCAATCCCAAAGTCCGCCTCATTTACGGGAGTCTCGCGCCGGGTATGCCCGGAACTTCGGTCCGCGAGATGAACTCGGATGTCTACGGCCCGAACTTCTATAAGGAGCTGCGGGACCGCAATACCGCGCTCGAAGGACTCGCCGCGCGCGGCCGGACTGATATTTCCCTCCGGATCGGCGAGCGGAGCGACCGCGCCCGCGCGGAAATCGTCTCTGGGAATTTCTTCCCGCTGCTCGGTGTCCAACCCGCCATCGGACGCCTCCTTACTCCCGAGGACGACCAAAGCCTGGGCGGACACCCGGTCTGCGTCATCAGCCATGACTACTGGATCCGGCATTTCGGCGCGGACCGCAACATCGCCGAGCGCGTGGTGCAAATCAATAGTCGGGCATTCACGATCGTTGGCGTGTCGTCCGAAGGCTTCCGCGGTTTCGACCTGGACTCGCCGGCTGAGGTGTATGTGCCGCTGGCCATGCGCAATCTGTTTGTGCCCGCGGCAATCAGTTC
>JBDTTK010000757.1:0-2509 GCA_039930685.1 Bryobacteraceae bacterium
GTCTCGTTCCCTCTGGACCTGCGCGTCCTCGGCTTCACCGCCGCCGTCACGCTATTGACGGGAATCCTCTTCGGCATCGCCCCCGCCCTCCGCGCCTCGACGCCAGACCTCGCGGGAATCCTCAAGAGTGGCGGGCGCGGCGCGGCCGAAGCATTTGCCAAAACTCCGCTGGGCGCCGCCCTCGTCGTGGGCGAAGTCGGACTTGCCATCGTCGCTCTGATCGGAGCGGGCTTGTTTATCCGCAGCGCGCAGAATGCTCAACAGCTAAATCCCGGGTTCGACGCGAAGAATCTCTTCGTGTTTACCTTCGACCTCGCTTCGCGCAACTACACGAATGAACTGGCCAGGCAGTTCCTGCGCACCGTGGCCGATCGGGCCGGACAGGTTCCGGGTGTCGAAAGCGTTGCCTTCTCCACCAGCCCGCCGCTCTCCCGAGGCGTCCTAGGTACGATCATCGCCGAGGGCCAGGACGCCGATCCGAATGATCTCGGAACGGGCACTGTATTCTATTCCGTGACGCCGGGTTACTTTGACACGATGAAGGTCCGGCTGCACCGAGGACGTCTCTTTACCGGGTTCGACCGGCAGGACACCAAGAAGGTCGGCGTGATTTCGGAGGCAATGGCCAGGTTCTTCTGGCCCGGGCAGGACGCCGTGGGAAAACGGTTCCGGTTCTTTCGCGAGAGTTTTTATCGCGAAGTAGTCGGCATCGTGGGAGACTCCGTCACGCAAGCCATCGGCGAAACTCCCGCACCGATCGCCTACCTGCCAATCGAGCAGGAATTCGCCCCCGTCGTTACGCTGCACGTCCGCACGGCCGTACGCCCCGAGAACCTGCTGCGGCCCGTGATGTCCGAGGTTCAGAGATTGGATTCGAACCTGGCCCTGACGGGCGTCAGCACGGCCGACGACCTCGTCTTCCAGGGATTGTGGGCTCCACGCGTCGGTGCCGGACTGTTCAGCCTCTTTGGAGTCCTCGGGATGCTGCTGGCCTCCGTCGGAATCTACGGCGTGATGGCGTACATGGTTGCCCAGCGGACAAATGAGATCGGAATCCGCATGGCGCTCGGCGCTCGTCCCGGTGACGTCATCCGGCTGATTGTCGGGCAAAGCATGCGCCTCGTCGGCGCGGGCCTCGCCGTAGGCGTCTTCGGAGCATTGGCGCTGACTCGCTACGCAAAGTCGCTGCTTTTCAATCTTTCGCCGAACGACCCGCTAACCTTTACGGCAGTCGCGGTAATCATCACGGCGGCGGCGCTCTTCGCCGCCTGGCTACCGGCCCGGCGCGCGGCGCGGATCGATCCGCTCATCGCGCTCCGCCAGGATTAGCCGATCAGAATCCGCCGCATCCATTCGTGGATCTTGCCGTATGGCGGCCGCAGCGACCTGCCCAGCCCAGGCATCCGGCGTGCGAACACGGGCTTATTGCGTGAGAACGTCTCGAAGCCTTCTTTGCCGTGGTAGCTGCCCATTCCGCTGGCGCCGACCCCGCCGAACGGCAGTCCGTCGACGCACACGTGCACCAGCGTGTCGTTCACACAAACTCCGCCCGATACGGTGCGGCGCAGAACGTCGTCAATTACGCTGCGTGACTTCGAAAAGAGGTACAGCACCAGAGGCCGCGGACGAGCATTCACGTAATCGACGGCGGCGTCCATCGACTCCACAGATATGATCGGCAGCACCGGACCAAAGATCTCCTCTTGCATCACGTGAAGTCCGTTGGGCGGATCGATCAACACGACCGGGCTCATGCGGCGGCCGGAGCCTCCTTCAAACAGTTTCTCCATCGAAACGCCGGCCTCTATTGCCTCCCGGACGTAATTCTGCAGACGGTCGAAATGTCGATCGTCGATGATGCCCGTGTAATCGGGCGACGAACCTCCGTCGGGATAATACTTGGTCGCGGCCGCCTTCAACGCCTGCACGAGAGCTCCGACTTTCGACCGCGACACCAGGAGATAATCCGGTGCGATGCAGGTCTGCCCGGCATTCAGCAACTTCCCGTAAACGATGTCTTCAGCGGCGCTCGAAAGGTTCGCATCATCGGCGATCAGCGCGGGCGACTTGCCGCCGAGTTCGAGAGTTACCGGCGTCAGATTCTCACTAGCCGCGCGCATCACGTGCCGCCCAACCGCTGTCGAACCCGTGAACAACAGGTGGTCGAAGGGCAGTTTCGTGAACGCTTCTCCCACCTTCGGACCGCCAAGGAGAACCGCGACATGATCCTCGGCGAATTCTCCGGCTATCAGTTTCCTGAGCAGTTCGCCTGTTCGGGGCGTCAGTTCCGACGGTTTCAACATCACGCGATTTCCAGCCGCGAGTGCTGAGGCGAGCGGCGACATCATCAGGAAGATCGGGTAATTCCAGGGCGATACGATTCCCACCACGCCCAGCGGTTGAGGACTGAGAAACGCCCGGCCAGGTTGTAGCGGCCAATCGACCGGCCGCTGCTCCCGCTTCATCCAGTCCGCGACGTGGCCGATTGCGTGGCGGAGCGCGGTCACGG
>JBDTTK010000758.1:0-2506 GCA_039930685.1 Bryobacteraceae bacterium
GCACGATGGGTTGGCGGATGGGTATATCCCGCGATGAATGGAATGTTTTACGGCGACGAGCCTGAGTTCGTGGATCTGGCGGTCGATGTGCGAGACGGGCGCCTCATGGGTTCCTTGACGGCGCGATTCAAGATTCCAAGCGGTACGCAGCGCGACCCGATGTTGCGTTTCGATTTTAGCGGTCCGCTCACCGGCGCACGGAGCCAGAAACTGACTGCCATCGGGCCTAACGGGGAGAAAGGCACCCTGGAGCTTTTGCCCGGGCCGGCGGCCAATTTGATCGAAGTGAATTGGCTGTTTCCATCAGCGGGCCAGCAGCGAGGCCTTCAGAAGGTCCTACAAGGCAACGTCATCCTGCTGAGGAAGTAGGACGGCGCTTATTGCAGCGCATACAGATTCCCGTCGCCGCTGCCTACGTACAGAATTCCGTTGCTCACGATCGGCGACGAGAGGATGGATCCCATGGAGTACATCCGATCAAGGCCCACTAGCATTCCGTCGAGGGTGAAGTCGGGGTAGAGCGCCTCGGAGTTCATTTTGCCTGCACTCGTGGTGTATTTCGCTCCGTTCTCTTTCGAACCGTCGGTTTGAAATTCTCCGCGAATGGCGCCCGTCTTAATATCGATGGCATGCAGCCAGCCGTCCGAGGTCCCGAAGAAGGCAACGTCTCGCACGATAGCCGGGGAAGAGAATGAGATGGCTTTCATCCCGACATTGAACACAACTTTTCCGGAGTCCGCTTCGAGGGCTTTGAAACGCTGTCCGTCGGATGTGGGGAAATACACGATGCCGTTCCATACGGCAGGCGATGCGATCACCCATCCCCTGTTGTTATTGTGCTTCCACTTCTGCACGCCGGACTTGGCGTCGACCGCATAGAAGTGGCCGTCGCGGCAACCGAAGAAGACCATGCCTCCGGACACCGCCGCTGAACTGGCGATACCGACCTGGTTATAGATCGCCTTATCGTCTCCCGTCTGAAATTTCCAGATCAACGAGCCGTTGGCGGCGTCGAGGGCGTAGAGGTTGCGATCCCAACTTCCGATATACAGGACGCCGTCGGCCACGGCCGGCGAAGTATGAACCACGTTGCCCGTTTCGAACTTCCATTTCAGCTCGCCGGACGCCGCGTTTACCGCGTAAACATGGTGATCGCCGCTTCCGAAATACACGACTCCGTCAACGACGGTGGGAGACGAAAGAAAGACATCGAAGGGGTCGGGCATCACTTCCGTGCGCGGTATCGCCCCGTGGATTCCGGGCGCCGAGAAGCGCCGTTCGCCCAATGTTCTGAATTTCCATTTGGTCTTGCCTGTGGCACCGTCGACGGCGTAGAGGTTTCCATCGCCGCTGGTGAAGTAGACGACTCCGTCCGAGACAGCAGGCGAAGAATTGACGCGGCCTTGCGTTTCGACCTTCCACCGCTCTGTTCCGTTTGACGCGTCCACGGCGTAGAGATTGTGGTCCGTACTGCCAAAATACGCGACGCCGCCTGAGATGACGGGGGACGAGAAGATCCGGCCTTTTGTCTTGAACTTCCACTTCACGGTTTGGAGCGAAGGCGTCTCCTTGGAGCTATATACGCCTGTGTGTCCGGGGTTTCCGCGGAACATATCCGCATGGGCGAGGTTTACCAGGGCTAAGGAGAGGACGAGGAGCTTTTGCATGATTCCGTTCGCGAACGAAAAGCGGGGCGATACCGCCTACCATCCGAATCGACGCGTGGGCGGGAAAAAGGTCGCGGACTCAAGAAAATTCGGCGGCGCTGGACGCGAGATCGGCAACGTTCGATCAGTTACGCCTACTTGGTGGAGACGCGCGAGCGGCGCTCTCCCAGATCGGGGAGGAAGGCCGTAAGCAACCCGATTGCAGGCAAGAACGCGCAAAGCTGATAGACAAAATCGAGGCTGGTCCGGTCCGCAAGGCGTCCGAGGACGGCCGCCCCGATGCCCGCCATTCCGAAGGCGAAGCCGAAGAACAGTCCGGAAATCATACCGATGTTCCCGGGCAGCAGTTCCTGCGCATAGACGAGGATCGCCGAGAACGCCGACGCCAGGATGACGCCGATCGCAACGGTTAGAATTCCGGTCCAGAAGAGGCTAGCGTGAGGCAGCAGCAGCGTAAACGGCAGTACACCGAGAATCGACGCCCAGATTACGTATTTGCGGCCGAAGCGATCGCCGATGGGGCCGCCTAAAATCGTTCCGGCCGCGACCGCGCCGAGGAAAACGAACAAATGCAGTTGAGCGCTCTGCACCGAGACGTGAAACTTATGGATCAGATAGAACGTGTAGTAGCTGGTGAGACTCGCAAGATAGAAGTACTTCGAGAAGATCAGCGCAAGCAGGACCGCGATCGCGCCGGCGACTCGCCTGGGCGCGAGTGCGGGCTTTGCAGGGTTGGCGGAAGAGCCACGCCGGCGGTTGACGGTAGTCCGTTTATACCAGCCGCCGATCCGAACGAGAAGGGCAATTCCCATCAAGGCCGCCAGCGAAAACCAGGCGAC